>DOXU01000178.1 GCA_003518885.1 Oscillospiraceae bacterium | reverse complement strand
TCGTTACACGCGTAGGGATGATACAGTGGTAGAGGAATTTAAAGAGTGGCAAGATCATCATGTTCAAAAGAAGCATTTACGTGGCTCTGTTTATTCTATCACCTGGTCCTTAGCGATTATCTGCTATTTTGTTGTCAGTTATTTAACGGGGGCATGGGAAGCAACCTGGTTGATCTTTCCACTTTGCGTAGCGGTAACACAAATCATCGTTATTGCTATGGGCTTGAAGGGAAAGAAAAATGCGTGAACGCTATCATAAGGGAAAAATCGCACTTTTAGTCATTTGGTCAGTAATTGCGGCTATTATTTTAGGAGTTATGCTTACAGCCATGACAACAGATTATTTTTCAAAAGAAAGTTTTGGGTTCAGTAGTGGCCCTTCACAAGAAATCAAGAGGGATTTTGATCAAAGTAATTTTAACGCTATATCTGTTTATGGTGCCGCGGCAGATGTGCAGGTAAGAGCTTCTTCTGATGAGCAGGTACATGTGTCTTTAAAATATCCACAAAAAGATAAATCGTCACCTTACGCCATAACAACCGAAAATAAAACGTTGAAAATACAAACAAGTTTGGGTTGGCATTGGATCCTTGATTTTGGAGGTACAGGTAATCGATATACCATTACCGTTGCCATTCCGGCAGATTACAAGAGGGATTTGGAAATCCATTCAGATAGTGGAGATGTGTCACTACCCAATCAATTAACGCTTCACCGTCTGATGCTTCAGAATGTCAGTGGGGATTCGCATGGTGGACATATAGAAGCGGATTATGCAGAGATACAAAGTACATCGGGGGATGCGCGTTTAACTGAACTGAAAGCTACCGAATACGCCATTAAACAAGTTTCAGGAGACTTTTCCACAGATAGCCTATCGGGACGTGGAAAGATTACAGAAACATCGGGAGATCTTAAAGTTGGTGTAGAGCAGTTGAGCGGTTCATTAGAAATTTCAAGTGTCTCCGGAGATATCCGTGCTGCTTTAAAGGATGGAAATTCGGCAAAGACGGAAATGCATAGTGTATCGGGAGATCTTCACTCGGACTATCCGATGACTTATGCGGATTCTCACCATGCGTCTGCAATCATTGGTTCAAACACATCGACTGCACTTTCTATTCACACAACATCAGGAGATATTAGTTTAACTCGTTCGAAGTAAGAATAAAAAAGATAAAAATAGGGCCCCATTTTGGGGCCCTATTTTTATCTGATGTCTCTTGTTCGAACACTTAAATAGCTTTATCGATATCTAAAACGGTATTTAAAAGAACATTTGCCCCCTTATAACAGTCTGCAATATCTGTTTTTTCTTCTTCACAATGGCTGTGTCCGTCAATGCTTGGAACAAAAATCATCGTAGTTGGCAAGACATCGGCAACGAATTGTGCATCATGTCCTGGGCCACTGTACATCCTTTTTCCGGTATATCCAAGAGCATTCACATTTTTTTCTACAATGTCGACGAATGGTACATGGAAGTTGACGGTTTTACGGGCCCAGAGCTCTTTAGAGGAAACTTGACATTTGACTACTTCGGTGGGCAGGTTTTTAATGACATCGACCACCTTTTGTACGATGGCGGGGTCCTTATGGCGGGCATCTAATGTAAAACGAACGTCATCCGGGATGACGGTATGCACATTAGGGGAGGAAATGATGCGACCGAAAGTAAACACCAGTTCATTGTCGATTTTGGAAAGTTTGTCGTACAGATCACAAATTAAAATAGAAGCAGCATGTAAGGCGTCTTGTCTCATCTTCATTGGGGTAGTGCCAGCATGGTCGGATTGTCCAACGGTGTGGATCTCGTAATTGACCATGCCGACAACGCCTTCCAAGATGCCGATATTTTTGTGTTCGGCTTCCAGAACAGGTCCTTGCTCAATGTGCAATTCAAGATAAGCGGCCTGTTTACTGGGAGATAGACGGTTGGAAGCGCTACCTAGGTAGCCGCTTGCCTCCAGTGCTTCACCAAAGCTGATGCCCTTAATATCTTTGACTTTCATCATGTCATCACGATTAAATTTTCCGGTAATGACACCAGAGGACATCATGGCTGGGTCAAAACGTGCCCCTTCTTCATTGGTCCAGATGATGACGGTGATGGGATGGCGCGTTTTAATTTTTTCTGTGATGATGGTTTCGGCTGCCTCCAAAGCGGTTAAAACACCAAGAATGCCGTCATAGTTTCCACCTTGTACAACAGAATCGATGTGGGATCCCATCGAGATAGCAGGTAAATTCTCCGTTCCTTTAATGGTAGCGTAGATATTACCCATATCATCAGTTTTGATGTCCATTCCTAGCTTTTTGCACCGATTACAAAATTCTGCTCTGGCTTCAAGAGCGGATTTAGATAGGGAAAGACGTGTAATTCCACCTTTCGGTGTAGCACCAAAATGGCTGAAAGCCGTGATCTTATTTTGTAAGCGATCTTGATTACAAGTTTGCATGGGAACATCCTACCTTTCGTATGTATGAATTATCGTTGTGTGATTAGACAAATTTTCTATCAACGGCAGCAAGAACGACATCTAATTTTGGTAATTCCTCTTCAAGTTGCTTTTCTGTAATAATTAGTGGGGGACAAACAAAAATCATATTTTCATGGGAATAGGTCATGAATTTTTTGGCTTTTAGCATGCCAATGATCTTGGGCATGATATCCTCAGGGTCTTGTCCATAAGAAACAAGCGGCTCTCTGGTTTCTTTGTTTTTGACCAATTCGAGAGAGGAAAACAAACCGATATGACGGACATCCCCAACACAAGCATGTCGGCTCTTCATATCATCTAGGGTCTCTGCAAGTACTTTACCTGTTTTATTTACATTGTCAAGGATATGATGATCTTCATAATATTGTACTCAAGCAATGCCAGCTGCGCAAGAAAGGGGATGTCCGCTGTATGTTAATCCACAAGAGAGAAGATGATCATCAAAATAATCGGCGATTTTTTTGCTAACAGCAACACCGCCGAGCGGTACATAACCACAGGTGACGCCTTTAGCAAAAGTAATGATGTCTGGTTTTATATTCCAGTGTTGGAATGCAAACATTGTTCCAGTGCGCCCAAAGCCCGCCATTACTTCGTCGCAGACCATCAGGACACCAAATTCATCGCAGATTTTACGTACACCCTGCAAATAGCCATCTGGCGGAATGATAATACCATTTGATCCAGTTACTGTTTCCATAACAATGGCGGCAACATTGTCGGCGCCTTCGTAAATTAGTTGTTCTTTTAATTTGGCCAAATAAAAGTTAGTCGCGACCTGCTCGCTTTCAAAACGAAATTTTTCTCGATAGATATAAGGATCGAAAAATTTAATAAATCCGGGGATGCCTGGTTCAAGCGGGTGACGTCTTGGCTCGCCTGTCAGATTTCCGGCGCCAAAGCTAGAACCGTGGTAACTGCGATAACGACTGAAAATTTTTTGACGTCCGGTAAATAATTTTGCCATCTTAATCGCATTTTCATTGGCATCTGCACCGGCATTGGTAAAGAAAACTTTTTCAATATTGTCGGGTAGAAGTTCAACTATCTTTTTGGCTAGTTTCCCGCGGCTTTCCACGGCATAACTTGGCCCCATGAAACAAAATTTATCTGCCTGTTCTTTGATGGCGTTCACGATGGCCTGATTTCCATGCCCAAGATTCATATTGACAAGCTGAGAAGACATATCTGTATAGCGATTTCCATCATAAA
>DOXU01000153.1 GCA_003518885.1 Oscillospiraceae bacterium | reverse complement strand
CCAATGCATGTGGTAGAATGTGCCAAATTGGGAGCCGATATTGCGACTGTCCCTTACAAAATTATTTTGCAGATGATTGAGCATCCACTGACCAGAAACGGCATTGAACGGTTTTTGAAAGATTGGGAAACGGTCCCTAAAAAATCATAAAAAAACGACATTTTACTTGAATACAACGGGGCAGAATGCAGTAATAGAGAAAATGGTTGGAACAGTCGACGATAAAAAGGCGGCTGTTTTTTCTTTTTGCTGTTTAAAACCTGCGATGTGGGTGCTGTTGCTTTGCCGCGATCGTTTTTGGAGAGCAAACGGTCAGTTACTGGAGGTCACTTTTAGGCCGATAATCCCGACCAAAAGGAGAATGGAAAAAAACAAGCGGGCCGGCGAAAGGGATTCTTTAAAAAAGAGCAGGCCAACGACAACGGCACCACAGGCGCCGATTCCCGTCCAAATGGCATAGGCTGTCCCAAGAGGGAGCGTTTTGATGGCCTGAGTCAACAGCAGGAAGCTGGCAACTGTGCCTGCAATCGCCAATATTGTGAATTTTAATATGTGAAATCCATCCGAAAGCTTCAGGCAGGTGGACCAAAACACTTCAAGAAACCCTGCTATCAGTAAGTACAACCATGCCATAAAAATATTCCTCTTTTCTCTATTTTCCCGCAAGAAAAGCGCTGCCATTTTGTGTCTGGCAAGGCCTAATGACACAAAATTTCAACGCTTTTTATTCTCCGGCGATTAATCAATATTCATCATTTGGTTTTAAAGTAGCTTATCAAATAAATCTTTTTTTGTCAAGAAACGCCCTTTGTTTTCCCTTCATTTCGTTTCCAATGACAGAACAAAGGGAGAATTCAATTTTTGACCGACTTTTTGCTTGTGTAGAGAGGTTATTGTTTGGAAGTGGCAAATTTTTTCTGCTTGCCCGTGTCTATTAGGTTTTTAAAATAAAAAAGAGAGGAAAACCCGAAAGGGCTTTCCTCTCTTTTAGAAGGATGATTATTTGAAAAATCTTATTTTTTAAGCATGCTATTAATGGAGGTAACAGCTATTTTAGCGGTTTCCTTCTGGGTAAATTTTTGAATGTCTGCTTGAGTGGCAGTTGGATTTTGTTGCATGTAGGCTCCAACAGCAGCGGTAACCGCTTCTTTCATTTGCTGTTGTTGTTGCTGTTGCTGTGCAGCGGGGACTGGATTTGCTTTCTGCTGTTTTGCCAGCTCTTTTGCTTGGTCTGCCGTTAGGACAGCCCAAGTATCTTTTGGTACGGTTACCGTGGTTTTTTGGGAAATTAATTCGTTATTGTTGTCGCCCAGATTAAAGAAAAACTTAAAGGTATCGTTTTTCCACTTCCAATATGTTTTCTCTGTTTTCACAGAAGCTGTATCCACATCGGCAGTTTTATAGGCGACGGTTTTCTTAACAGATTCCGTTATATTCTTTTCATCAGGCGTACCATGTGCTTTTGCCTCTTTGGCATCTTTGTTATCACGATAGACCAGCACATAATCGTCGGATTTGGTTCCTAATTCTTGGGTAATGAGCATATTAGCGGGGGAGGAGGAATCACCAGCGGAGTAAATTTCCTTTGCTGCAGTAGTTGTAGTGGTTTTCTTCATTCCCCAATGTCCATAGATGTTAGCAGAGATGGTGACAGCGGAGATGACGAGTAAAACCATGGTGATTGTGCCACAAAGAATGCGAAGAACCTTATTTGGAAGAACCAACCATGAAAGGAAGGTCAATACGGTTAAGATCAGTGCGCACCAAATAATCATGCCTGTTCTCCTCCTTCTTCTTCTGGCTGTGCAGGTTTTACATCAAGGTCCTTTTTCAGGAACAGAGCAAATACGATGCCAACAACAGCAAAGACTAAGCCAATAATGAAGGAGGCTCTGAATCCATCCATGGAAGCATTTAAGAGTTTGCTTGCATAATGGATAGGATTGGTTGTTTGCATAGATTTGGCTGGGGTGTTTCCGTTGATAATGTTCTGCGTAACCGAGCTAAGTAATGCCACAACAACCGACGAGGCAATTTGTCTGGCGGTGTTATTGGCTGCAGTACCATGTGTGGTTCTGTGATTTGGTAAAGCAGACATGGCGTTTGTCATCAGTGGCATCATGGCAATAGCAATGCCTAACATCCGAATGCCATAGAACACCGTAATTAAAATAGACGGAGTGGCTGCGGACAAGAAGGCGAAAGGCAGTGTACCAATAGTTAAGATGGCAAGACCAACCAACGTTAACGGTTTGACGCCCACTTTGTTGTACAAAATACCAGCGACCGGGGAGATAATGCCAAGCATTAAAGCACCAGGTAACAAAGTTAAGCCAGAGTTAAGCGGCGAGAGTCCATGAACGTTCTGCAAATAAGTTGGCAGCATCATTTCTACGCCGTACATGGCCATGGTGACCAAAATTAAAGTCAAGGTTGCCATGGTAAATTCTCGGATTTTGAAAACACTAATATCCAAGAATGGATCTTTTAACTTGAGCTGACGGAAGCCAAAGAAGACCAGGACAATGACACCGACCACGATTGGCAGGATAACGGTCGGAATGTTGGTCCAACCATCTGTTGCCACGTTGGTGAAGCCCCACAGGAACAGGCCAAAGCCAATGCAGGACAGGATGAGAGAGGCAAAGTCCAGTTTGATCTTCTTGTTTTCCACAATATCATGCATCATGAAGAAACTGAGAATGAAACAAATGCCGATGATGATCAGTGGAATAACAAAAATGGTACGCCAGGAAGAGGAAATGGTCAAACCTAAATAGTGTGATTCTTTTCCAGAATCCAGCCCGACAAAGTTGGGCCGATAGCTGGAGACATGCCGACAACCAAGCCACTTAGGCCCATGGCGACAGCCCGTTTTTCTCCAGGGAACATTTCCAAAATGACGATCTGCATGAGTGGCATCATGATGCCGACGGCGATAGCAGCTAAAATTCGGCCAAAAATAAATAAAAGCCATGAGCTACTATGAGCAGGTGTTAAGGCGGTAATTAAAATACCGATGAATAACAAGGCATAAGAAACAACGTGTAACCATTTTGTTGACACACGTGTTGCCAAAAAGGCTGACAACGGAATCATAATACCGTTTGCCAACAGGAACCAAGTTGTTGCCTGCTGTGCCGTACTTAAATCGATGTCAAAACTTTTCATCAAAGTTGGGACGGCGGTACCCAGTGATGTCTGCATTAACATACCAGCAAAGGTTGCAACCAAAATTAAGGCAAACATAATTCCTTTTTTATACGGTTTCCCATGAATGTCAAAATCGGGCGCCTTTAGCGCTTTTTCTCCCATATACGTAGATCCTCCTTAATGTAATGAAAAATAAGATTTGAAGATTGCAAATAGAACGCGAAATTTTGTTCATTTTGTCGAAACAAATTGGGCGGTTTGCATCAAGTTGAACAGTATGTACTATCTTATCTTATCTTATAAGCAATCCCAATTGCAAGAACAAAGAAACGCAACATGTGCTAAATTGGACAATTCAGATCGTTTTGTCTTATAATTAAATCCAATTATCAAAACAAACAAAGGCAACATGTACTAAATTGGACAATTCGGGCTCTTTTGTCTTATAATGAGGGACGGGGCTTCCAATTTCCCTGTTTATTGTATGAATTTCACCATATTACCGTATCTGAAATAGAGTCCGGAAAGAGGAAATCATCATGGCATACACTCAAAAGACGAACTTAACCAGGACAAAGATACAAAAGGCTTTTCTGGATATATTGGCTGATAAAAAATTTGAATTAATCACCATTAATGATATTGTAAAAAAAGCAGAAATTAATCGCAGCAGTTTTTATCGCTATTACGAAGATAAATATGCACTGCTCTCAGAGATAGAGGATCGTATTTTGGCGCACATGCAAGAGTGCAGGCAGGAGCAAGAAATCTCACAAAAGACCTCACAAGTGGATGGGTTTACGGAGATTCTTCTATCTTTGAATGAGTACGCCACCGCAATCGATCGTTTGCTCAGCGTAAATGGCGATTCCACTTTTGAAATTAAATTGCGCAAAGAAATCACCAAAAAGTTCTACAGCCATTTGCGTGTGACGGAGGAAGATGCGCCTCGCGCCTTTTTAATTAAAGAATTCTTGACCACTATTATTATTCGAACTTTTAAATATTGGACTTCCGGAGAAGCGGAGATGAGCGCGCACGAATTGGCCAGTTTGATCATGGATATTTCTTTACACGGGTTTGCAGCAGCGGTCAGCAATTCTATTCCTCATCATGATCAATGATGTAAAGACAGGTTCACTTAATAAAAAGGTTTTGCTTTCCAAATAGAAAGGTATAGCTTTATAAGGAAGAAAAAAACAAATGATAACCATTGGAAGTATGGGATGATGGCGGAAGGCCCTAAAATAATGGTTGGAATTTTTTGATTTTGTCCGGAGAAGAAAGAAGGAAACATAGAAGGTTTCCCTCAGTCTTTTAACCGATG
>DOXU01000237.1 GCA_003518885.1 Oscillospiraceae bacterium | reverse complement strand
AATCACATCATCCACAATCAGCACCCGACGGCCCTTCATTTTGGCCGCGTCTGCTTCATCAATAAACAATTTCTGCATTTTGGCTGTGGTAATGGATTTAACCGCCACACTAATCGGGTTGTGCATGTACACTTTTACCCCTTTACGGGCGACCAAATAGTCATTTTTTTCACTCTGTCTGGCCATCTCATAAGCCAATGGAATGCCTTTTGCTTCGGCGGTGATAATAATGTCATGTTCTGGCGCCTGTTTTAACAGTTCTTTTGCACAGTTTACGGTAAGTTCCACATCACCAAACATAATAAAAGCGGCAATATTCACCGAATTGCTAACAGAACAAACCTTTAATTCTCTTGTAACCCCTGCCACTTCCAAGGTAAACGTATTCAAAAAAATCCCTACTTTCACAATGGTCGTTTATCAACAACCGTCTTCCCCTGTGTCATGACATTTTTATGCCATATCCGGATAAAGTTCACGGCCTGCTAATACGTGAAAATGCAGATGTGGCACCGTTTGACCGGCATCTTTTCCACAATTGCTTACCACGCGATAGCCGTTTTTAAGGTCCAATTTCTTGGCCAATTGAGCAATCACTTCAAAAATATGGGCCACAACCGCACTGTTTTCAGCCGTGATCTCACTGACTGAAGCAATGTGTGTTTTGGGAATCACCAAGAAATGTACCGGCGTTTTGGGCTCAATATCATAAAAAGCAAGAATCTGTTCATCTTCATATAGCTTTTTAGAAGGAATGGAGCCCGCCGCTATCTGACAAAAAAGACAATCCATTTTCAGGCACCTCCGCCTATTTATCGCATTTTTTGTTTCTTTCTATTTTGCTTTGCCTAAAGCAAGTAACCCCTCTTCTACGGACCGTAAAGCCTCGGCAATTTTTTCTGCTTGTCGACCGCCGGCCGTTGCACTGTCTGGCCGCCCGCCACCACCGCCACCGGTAATTTTGGCAGCGGTACGCAACAAGTTCCCCGCGTGGGCCTTGTTTTTCACGGCCTCTTTACCGCAAGCGGCCGAGAAGACGACTTTGCCCCCCACTGCGCTGGCAAGTACGGCAACACAGTTGGCATCGTTTTCTCTCAAATGGTCGGTCATCCGGCGCAAAGAGTTGGCATCGGTGCCTTTTAGCTCGGCGGTAATCAAATGAAAAGCACCCACTTCTTTGGCTGCAGAGGAAAGCGCCTCCACTTGCATTGTCGCTATTTTCTCTTGCAAAGCATCAATTTCTTTTTCTTTGCTGCGCAGCTCTTCGGTCAACGCTTCTGCACGATGCAAAAGCTCTGCTGGGGCGGCTTTTAAGACACCGGCGGTCTGATTCAATGTTTGTTCTTCTTCCTGTAAAAGAGTCAAAACATTGCTGCCCGTCACCGCTTCAATCCGCCGTACACCAGCCGCCACCGAAGTTTCCGAAACAATGTGGAACAAACCGATTCTACCGGTATTTTGCACATGGGTGCCGCCACAAAGCTCTTTGGAGTAATCGCCCATTTTGACTACCCGGACTTCATCCCCGTATTTTTCGCCAAACAAGGCCATGGCACCGGTTTTTTTTGCCTCTTCTAGGGACATCGTTTCGGTCACCACTGGGGTATTGGACAATACCGCATCATCCACCCAATTCTCTATGGCAGTCAGCTCGGTCTGCTCCACACCCTGAAAATGGGTAAAGTCAAAACGGACCCGATGCGCATCCACTAACTGGCCAGCCTGATGAACATGATCGCCAAGTACACTGCGCAAAGCCGCCTGCAATAAATGAGCAGCACTGTGGTTGCGCATAATGGCCTCTCTAGTAGGCACATCCACTTGAGCAAAAACGGAATCACCAACTGCAACACTGCCCTTGGTTACCTTACCAATATGCTGAAAACGCCCAGTAGCCGATTTGCGACAATTGGTAATTTTCACTTCGGCACCCTCGGCGGTTAATTTTCCAATGTCCCCTACTTGGCCACCGCTTTCTGCATAAAACGGCGTTGTATCTAATAACACGGTCACCGCTTGTCCGCTAGCAGCGGTACCTACCCGCTCACCTTGAGCCAATAGAGCCACCACTTTTGCTTGGCAAGCAACTTGCGCATAGCCCACAAAATGAGTGTCTGGAATATCGCCGTCTTGGCTGTCCTCCCATGCCTCACCCATGCCGGCAGCACGAGCAGCCCGCGCTCTGTCACGCTGGGTTTTCATAAAGGCGTCAAAACCCGCTTCATCCACCGAAAACCCGCGTTCACTCAGAATATCTTGGGTCAAATCTAAGGGGAAGCCAAACGTGTCATATAATTTAAACGCATCTTCGCCCGAAAGAGTGCCACCTGCTGGCAAAGCCGCAATCCGCTGTTCTAGCAATTGCAAGCCTTGCCCCAATGTGGAGGCAAACCGCTCTTCTTCAGCCTTGATAACATTTTGTAAATACGCTTCTTTTTCTACTAAATCCGGGTACGCCACGGCGTTTTCTTGAATAACGGTCTTGGCAACCTGATAAAGAAATGGCTCTTCTATGCCCAGTAAACGCCCGTGCCTTGCCGCCCGTCTTAACAACCGGCGCAAAACATATCCACGCCCATCATTGGAAGGCAACACGCCATCGCCTATCAAAAAGACCGTGCTGCGAATATGATCGGTGATGACCCGCAAGGAAATATCCTTTTTGGTGTCTTCGCCATAGGTCACCCCCGCAATTTTCCCCACGTGCTTCATAATATTCTGCACGGTGTCCACCTCAAAAAGGTTTTCCACCCCTTGCATCACACAGGCCAAACGCTCTAGGCCCATGCCAGTATCAATATTCGGCTTTTCCATGGGGGTATAGGTGCCTTTGCCGTCACTGTCATATTGCGAGAACACAATATTCCAAAATTCGACATAACGATCACAGTCACAACCCGGGCCACAGGTGGGCTTGCCACAACCATATTTTTCCCCGCGATCAAAGTAGATTTCGGAGCAAGGGCCACAAGGGCCACTGCCATGTTCCCAAAAGTTGTCTTCTTTGCCCAAACGGACGATGTGAGCCGGATCAATTCCCACTTCTTTTGTCCAAATAGCAAAGGCTTCATCATCATCTAAGTAAATCGTAATATAAACTTTATCTTCAGGCAGCTTGACCACTTTGGTGATAAACTCCCAAGCCCAGGCAGTTGCCTCGTGCTTAAAGTAATCACCAAAAGAGAAATTGCCCATCATTTCAAAAAACGTGTGGTGCCGGGCTGTGTAGC
>DOXU01000250.1 GCA_003518885.1 Oscillospiraceae bacterium | reverse complement strand
CATTAGAAATGGAGAAAGTGCTTTTGAAGGGACAGGAGAAAGGGCTGCAAAAGATAAAAAAAAGGCCCGTAGTCCGTTGGGATCATTTTGTAAAAGAAACTTTAGGCAGAACCATTGTAACAATTTTGGGTATATTCATCGCCGTCATTACGGTTATTATCGGCATTTTCCTGTGTGTTCATGGGATTAGCACCTTTACACAGTATCATCATAGTATCTTTGAGTTTTTATTTTCCTCCAATTGGCATCCTGCAGATAATTATACAGGCGGAGGACAGGTTGGTGCGGCCATTTTTATTTTTGGTTCCATTTCTATCTGTTTTTTCGCCTTGGCTATTGCCACACCGTTCAGTTTGGCGGCGGCTATTTTTATGGTAGAAATTTCGCCCAAAATGGGGAAAAAATTATTACAGCCTGCGATTGAGATTTTCGTTGGAATTCCTTCTGTGGTTTATGGCTGGGTTGGCTTACTTGTTTTAGTTCCGTTTATCAAGCGAATTTTTCATCTTCAATATGGCTTCAGTGTATTAGCAGGCGCGATTGTGTTGGCTGTTATGATATTTCCGACAATCACAACCATTTCTGCTGATGCGATTCGACATGTTCCAGCGGCCTATAAGGAAGCTTCTTATGGACTTGGCGCCACACGGTGGCAGCTCATCTGTAAGGTGATTTTACCTTCCGCCTTGCCGGGCATTTTAACCGGCGTCATTTTGGGACTTGCTCGTGCTTTTGGGGAGGCACTTGCGGTGGCCATGGTTATTGGGAAGATGCAGGTGTTTCCCAAAAACATTCTGTCTCCAACGGTGAACTTGACATCGGAGATTGCGGCTGATATGGGTAACACAGCGCAGGGCGGCGAGTATAATAGCGCACTTTGGACAATGGCGTTGCTCTTGCTGATCATTTCCTTTGTATTCATTATGGTTGTGCGGATTATTGGAAAGAGAGGCGCGGAACGCTCATGAGTACACATACTCCTTCCTCAAAGAAAACGTCTCTCCATACGGATCAAAAAGTTCCGTTTTTCCATCCCAAACGTACGGATAAAATTGCGACGGGCGTTCTTTATGGCGTAGCAGGATTTTTTATCCTTCTACTTGTCGCGTTTACCCTTTATATTTTGGTTCGCGGTGGTTTCGCTGCCGTCGCCTTAATGGGCCACGAGACAGAAGGAATTGGTGCGCAGCTATTCAATACCATTTATTTGGTGATTCTTTCGTTGTTGATTAGCGCGCCGATTGGAATTTGTGCTGGCATCTATATGTCGGAATACATGCCATCAGGGCATATTGCTAGTATTACACGCACCTGTATTGAAACACTATCTTCGTTACCTTCCGTTGTTATTGGATTGTTCGGGTACTTAGTGTTTATTGTGATGACGGGGTCAAAGTGGAATCTGATGGCGGGCGCATTGGCTGTTTCCCTTTTAAATTTGCCATTAATCACAACCACAACAGAAGATGCTTTGAGAGCTCTTCCTAAGAATTACCGCGAAAGCAGCTTGGGCATTGGAGCGACACATTGGCAAACGATCGTGCGGGTATTGATTCCGGCTGCTATTCCTCGTATTTTGACAGGAATCATTTTGGCCGGTGGTCGAGCATTCGGTGAGGCAGCGGCGCTTCTATATACAGCTGGTATGGCAACATCTATTGATTTTAGGGATTGGAATCCCACGCATATTCTTTCTCCACTCAATCCATTCCGGCCGGGAGAAACGCTTTCTTTATACATTTGGCAACTACGTTCGGAGTCGATTGGTGTTGATTCACAGAGTTTGGCGGATCTCTCAGCAGCAGTTTTGATTATATTGGTCTTTATTTTCAGTATTGGTGCACGGTGTATCGGAAATGCATTGGAGCGGAAGATGACAGGTAAAAAAGACTGAAAACAGGAGGAACTTTATGAACATCAAAATGTGCGCTAAGAATGTAAATCTGCATTATGGTGAGGCGCACGCATTAAAGAATGTAAGCCTGAATGCTTATGAGAACTGCGTTACGGCATTGATAGGGCCATCTGGATGTGGGAAATCCACCTTTTTAAAAACATTGAACCGAATGAATGATTTGGTTCCCAATGTGACCATAGAAGGGCAAGTCTCTTTGGACGGTGAAGATGTTTATGCCAAAAGCATGGATGTCACGCTTTTACGTAAACGGGTGGGGATGGTTTTTCAGCTGCCGAATCCTTTTCCAATGTCACTTTATGACACTGTGGCGTATGGGCCGCGTGTACATGGCCTGAAAAACCGCGCTAAATTGGACGAAATCGTGGAAAAAAGTCTGCGTGGTGCGGCTTTGTGGGATGAAGTACATGATCGGTTGCGCAAAAGTGCGTTGGGACTTTCTGGTGGTCAACAGCAGCGGCTTTGTATTGCGCGCGCGCTTGCAGTGGAGCCAGAAGTTCTATTGATGGATGAACCAACCAGTGCTCTTGATCCAATTTCAACCATGAAAATTGAGGAATTGGCTGGCGAACTCAAGAAAAAATATACTATTATTATCGTTACTCACAATATGCAGCAAGCTGCTCGTATTTCCGATTTCACTGCATTTTTTTTGCAGGGTGAAATCGTCGAATATAGTGAAACAAGTGCTCTTTTTTCCATGCCAAAAGATAAACGTACAGAAGACTATATTACGGGCCGATTTGGCTGATTTTAGGCTTTTCCCCAAAACTTGAGCAAACAAGTTCTAGAATAAAGTTGTGAGGATATATACTATCTGAAAGGGGCTTTTTGGAGTTCCGGCAATAGAGGAGGAAGAAGTTTAATGAGTGTGCGCTCAGGGTTTGAAAAAGATATGGAGCAGCTTCATCTGCGGATTATCCGTCTGGGTGGGCTGGTAGAAGAGGCTATCAATAAATCAATTGCCTCATTTGAAAAATATGATCACGATCTGGCACAGACTGTGATCAATGATGATAAGCAGATTGATGATTTAGAGAGAGAAGTCGAGGCGCAATGTATGCGTTTGTTACTTCGTCAACAACCCGTGGCGAAGGACTTGCGTGCAATATCTGCTGCACTGAAGATTGTGAGCGATATGGAACGGATGGGTGATCATGCCACGGAGATTGCTGAAATCTCCCAGAGGCTTCGTAAGCCACCGTCTCTGCCGCTACTTGATCACATTCCGTTGATGGCCCATCTCGCGGAATCCATGGTGAAAGACAGCGTGAATGCCTATGTGCATAATGATATGGCATTATCACATTCTGTGATTGAACGAGATGATGAGGTGGATCAGCTGTTTCGTAAAATTCAAGAAGAGATTATTGCGCTTCTTGTGCAAAATAAAGATGATGCCGATGAAACAATCGATCTATTAATGATTGCCAAATATATTGAACGTATTGCGGATCATGCAGAGAGTGTGGCAGACTGGGTAATCTTTTTCCTTACGGGGTCATTAAAAAACAAACCGATTATTTAATGATATTTTTATCGTAATCATTACACTTAAGGGAGAAACAACCGTGTCGAAGACGGCGTTTGTTGTAGAAGATGAAGAGAATATTCGGGAAATCATCAAATGTGCCCTTGAATCTTGTGGGTTGCAGGTGCAGGGCTTTGAAAAAGCGGAGTCTTTGTTTGAACAAATGAAGACCGTTCTCCCTGATTTGATTTTACTGGATATTATGTTACCAGGTATGGATGGCTTGACGGCTTTAAAGAGAATTAAATTGGGGCCGACAGAACATATTCCTGTCATTTTGTTGACGGCAAAAAGCAGTGAAATAGATAAGGTCACGGGGCTAGATCTTGGGGCAGATGATTATGTGACAAAGCCATTCGGCGTTTTAGAGCTGATGGCAAGAGTGCGTAATGCATTGCGACATGCGGCATCTCCTGAGCAGGAGAGCCATATTTTGCAAGCAAATGCCTTGGTATTGGACAAGGATCGTCACGAAGTTACACTTGAAAATGAGCCAATTGAACTTACGCTGAAAGAGTTTGAGCTTCTGCGAATCTTGATGGAAAATTCGGGAAAGGCAATGAAACGAAATTATTTGCTTGATACCATATGGGGATACGGCTATGCTGGGGAAACGCGCACTTTGGATATGCATGTGCGCAGTCTACGCCATAAATTGGGTGATCATACAGGGAAGCATCTGATCTCGACTGTACGCGGAGTAGGTTATCGGTTTGATGGATAAAAGAGGAATTTATGGATAAAGGGAGTGCAATTGATGTTCAGGCGTACTCTTATAAGAGCGATGTTTCTTGCTGTTCTGATTGCATCGGCCGTTTGCTGTGGAGGGTTTCTGGCGTTTCGCGCGGCAGTGCTTCCGCAAAATGGGTTAACCATCCTTTTGGTTTTCATTTTTAGTGTAGTAATTGGCATGCTGGTTGCTGTTAAGTTCGCCCTGCATATAGAAAAGCAGGTGCGAAAAACGACGCGACAAATGGTAACGTTTTTAGAGGGTATTCAAAAAAATACAGAGTTAAATCCGGTGCAAAACGTGCCGGATTTAACTCTACCCAACCAAGAGCAAATTAAAAGGTTATTAACAAGAATTTACCTTAAAAGAAAAGAAGCACGTGCTGAAAGTGCACGTGCAGCGGAAATGTTGGATAACATGAGTGAGGGATTGGTTGCGCTTGATCATAATATGAATATCTTGATCATGAATAAGCAATCCGCCTATTTTTTCGACTCCGAGGATGAAAATTTACGTGGACAAAACTTGCTTCGTCTAACGCGGCTTCCACGATTGTTGCAGTCGGTGTCTGCGACCATCAAAACAGGGAAATCCGATCGATTGGATTGGGAAGATGACGTTCGCGGCATGATTATGCAAATTTCCGTGAGCGCTGTGAAGAGTTTGCATCATAAAGAAGAAAATGGCGTTATTCTTTTGATCACGGATGTGACAGCTGTACGTCGTATGGAAAAAATCCGATCGGAATTTGTTGCGAATGCTTCACATGAGTTAAAAACACCATTGACGGCAATCCGCGGCTTTGTGGAACTGATGGAAACGGACATTATCACAGATCCGGATCAAATTAAAGATTATCTTCACCGTATTCATAAAGAGACAGAGCGAATGATTGAGCTAATCAGCGATATTTTACATCTTTCTGAATTAGAAGCTGTCAATATGGATACAGGATACACGACCGTCAGCATGAAAATAATTGCCCAGCGGGCGGCTGAGTCAGTTGCCTTGATAGCGGAAAAGCAAAATATTCGACTTCACATTGAAGGCGAC
>DOXU01000134.1 GCA_003518885.1 Oscillospiraceae bacterium | reverse complement strand
CACAAATCCCATAAAAGACAACTCGATGATCTTCAATTTTAAATTTTTTAGTTGTCTCAATTAACTTTTCCAGATTTTCAAGTAAGTCCGCTTCAAAATCCAAAATGGCACCACATTCTCGACAAATCAAATGGTGGTGAGAATGCGGCGAAGACGCATCGCTCATCTCATAATAAGAGAGCGAATCATCCGCCACATATATTTTTCTTATTGTTCCGTTCGCTTCCAACATTCGCAGATTTCGATAAACCGTAGCGATGCTGATTTGTTGATGTTCGCCACGAATTCGATCGTAAATTTCTTCTGCTGTCATGTGAGCGCCTCCTGCGCCCTTCATGCAATCCAGAATCAACTTTTTCTGCTTTGTATTACGCGTTTCTTTATGCCCTTTTTTCATTGTCATCCCTTGCCTTCAGACACTCAGAGCACAAATCGTATCACACGATGCTTTTTACTCGTATAACACGATCGGACTGTACACGGACCATTTTTTGCAAAAGCCCATCAGGAAGTGTGCCATTGTAAATAGAATAGCCACACCCGTGCTCCGGCCGCATTCAACGTGACATTATCGCTTGTGTAAGTTGGGGCAAGCATCTGATCCCCACTACGCAAAACAGAGGCAACATCCAAATAATTTGCATTTTGCTGCGTACAAGTTGCTTGAAGCAACGTATTAAAGGAGATAATGTCCTCTGCAGTAACACCAATAATTTTTGAACGATAAGTTGTAATAGGCAGAACGGATTGGACATACAACTTGGCAGAAGGCACTGCACTGTGCAGCGTCTCTAATAGCGTTCCGTACTGTTTTGCAAGCGTATCTGGCTGCGTGGTGGCAAGATCATTGCCGCCAATCAACACATAAATCTTTTTTGGTTCGGCCGTTTTAACCGCACTAACTAAAGATTCCCCTTCAGATAACTGCCGCCCCCTTAACAGATCGGACATGTGCATATTATTGACGGTATACGCTCCCAAATGAGGAAGCGCCGTATTCTGTAAAAATGTTGCCGTTTGTACATCCCCGATAAAATAGGCGTCTTGGAAATAGGAGATGTCCGCTGCTGATGCTACTGTTGAAGAATTATGCGAAGTGACCGTCTTCTGTTTCTCCGAAGACACCGTTTTGGCATCTACACTAATGCTGTCCCAGTTCTTGCGTAAGGGGGAGGCCCAAAATGTCAAAATTATCCCACTTGCAATTACCATTAACACAATACAAGTCGCTATCATTGACTTCCCGTGCGGATAGGTTTTTTGTTCGCGCATCGCTTTAACTCCTTTCACATTTCACAACCAGGTTATAGACATATCTGATTAACATAACACCACATTTTTATTAGGAAAAAATAGGATTTCCACACTTTCCACAGAGTTTTCAACAATCCAATCCGCCTGATTAGTCGCTTAAAAAGGGGTACAGTGGAAAACAAAAGAGGTTTTCCTCAGGATTTGTCGAAAACACAAGGAATAGCACTTTACATAATCTTGTGCATTATTTCACAATTTCAATAAATCAGCGACGTTTCTCTTCAATTTCCTTCTGTATATTTTCAAGAAATTCGTCCAATGGTTGTGTCGCTTGCTCACCATTCCGCATCCGTACAGCAACGGTACCTTGTTCCATTTCGCGATCGCCAACCACCAACATATAAGGGGTATGTTTGAGTTGTGCTTCGCGGATACGATAACCGATCTTTTCATTACGGTCATCTAACTCCACACGAATACCAGCCGCACGAAGTTTTTCATAAACATCATGAGCATAGGCATTATGATGTTCCGAAATTGGCAGAACCATTGCCTGTACCGGTGCAACCCACAGTGGAAATGCGCCTGCATAATGCTCGATCAAAATACCAATAAACCGCTCAATACTACCAAACACTACACGATGGATCATGACCGGACGATGTTTGGCTCCATCGGCTCCCACATAGGTAAGATCAAAGCGTTCTGGCATTTGGAAATCAAGCTGAATCGTTCCACACTGCCAGGTACGACCAATTGCATCCTCTAAATGGAAATCAATCTTCGGCCCGTAGAATGCACCATCGCCTTCATTAATAACATAAGGAAGACCATTATTCTCCAACGCCTGCTTTAATGCGTTGGTCGCTTTATCCCATTGTTCGTCACTTCCCATTGAATTCTTTGGGCGGGTGGAAAGCTCCATATGATATTTAAAACCAAACACTTTATAGAAAGAGTCAATCAGTTCGATAACTTTTTCGATTTCCCCTTCTATCTGGTCTTCTGTCATATAAATATGGGCATCATCCTGTGTAAAACAGCGTACTCGCATTAACCCTTGAAGTGTTCCGGAAAGCTCATGACGATGAACTAATCCCAATTCTGCAAGACGTATTGGAAGTTCTTTGTAGGAATGTGGCCGCCGTTTATATACCAAAATACTGCCCGGGCAGTTCATCGGCTTGATGGCATAGTCCTCGTCATCAATTTTGGTGAAATACATATTATCTTTATAGTGATCCCAGTGACCAGAGTTGTGCCAAAGTTCTTCGTTTAGGATAATAGGCGTGCGAATTTCCTCATAGCCACGCTTTTGATGTTCTTCTCTCCAAAAATTTTCAAGCGTATTGCGAATAACCATGCCTTTGGGCAGAAAGAACGGAAAACCCGGGCCTTCTGGGAAAAGATCAAACAACTCCATATCTTTTCCTATTTTACGATGGTCCCTCTTTTTTGCCTCTTCAAGCATGTTCAAATAGCATTCCAATTCGGACGCTTTTGGAAAGGCGGTTCCATAAACACGATGCAACATTTTATTTTTTGCATCCCCATGCCAATAGGCACCGGTGCTGGATGTCAATTTAAACGCTTTTACTCTTCCGGTATCGGGAAGATGCGGACCTGCACAAAGTTCTGTGAAATCCCCTTGTTTATAAAATGAGATGGGTTCTCCCGCATCGGCATGTTTTTGAATCAATTCCACTTTATAGGGTTCATCTTTTTCTTCCATCAATTTTACTGCTTCAGATGGAGACAAAGTAAACCGCTCGATAGGGATGGCCTCTTTCACAATTTTCTTCATTTCAACTTCAATTGCTTTTAATTCTTCTGCAGTAAAGGCAATCTCACTGTCAAAGTCGTAATAAAAGCCGTTATCGATGGCTGGCCCAATGGTTAATTTCACCTCGGGATGAAGATGCTTGACCGCCTGTGCCAGAACATGCGAAGCGGTATGATTGAAAGTCTTCTTCCCATCTGGATCATCAAATGTGAGCAACTCAATACGATCGCCGTTCTTCAGTTCGGTACGCAAATCTTGGATTTTCCCATTGATACGTGCAACGCAAACCGCTTTATACAGTCTGGCCCCTAATGATTTTGCAAGTTCAAGTGCGGTTGTTCCTTCATCAACAGGACGTACACTTCCGTCCTTCATCGTAATATCCGGCATAATGAATCCTCCTACCTTTATTCAGAACATCAGTTTTTACTGGGAGGGGACAAAATGACGCCAAAAAGCCCCATCCCAAAAAGGGATGAGGCAAAAGTCCCACGGTTCCACCCTTATTGCGCCCGATTATGGACGCCTCTTCGTTGCTGGTAACGGAGCTAACCCGTCGCACCTTACAAAAAATACCGGTGCACGCTCCGGGGTGGTATTCACTCGATACAAAAATGGACGCTTTCAGCACAAAGACGCCGTTCTCTGAATCTTCGAAATCGAGTTACTATCCCCATCATCGCTTTCATGTAGTTTATCATCTTCATCGAACTTTTGTCAAGAAAATTTTCTTCCTTAAATTCCTTTTTCCGTAATAATTTTTTATAATAAGAAACCATACCAAAATAATTGCCTTTTAAATTTTCACATGCTATAATAT
>DOXU01000146.1 GCA_003518885.1 Oscillospiraceae bacterium | reverse complement strand
GGCGCGAGACACTGGCAGGCGGCGAGGGGGGCAAGGCACATGAGAGGTGTCCGCGGTTATGCGGGCCAACCCCATGTGTCCCCAAGGGTGAACTGGATCCGCACCGGCAACGCCGTCACCCAATGCAGGAAGATCGTGCCGCGGTCGTAGCGCGGCGTGTCCATGGCATTCGAAACGGTTTCGGTCATGCTCGATCCTTATCAAGATGGATCGTGATCTAGCAGATTTTCCGGGCGAGAACCTGAACGGAATGTGAAAGTGCAGACATCTATAATTAAAAATTCCCAATATCGATAAGGGAGTTGCGGATTTTAAGAAAATGGTTCTCTTTGCAGGCGACGAACAGTTGTGAATTTTTCGTTTTTCTTTCACGGGTATGTCGTGAATCAGGATTTGCCCTGACGCGGCATGACAAAGATATTATCGGCCCATTTTGTAAACGAGTGCACGCTGCGAAACATCCGCTGCGGGATATCCCCGTTCGGTGACCTGCACCGCCGCATCATGCTTGAACGCATCGCTGAAATCGGGCTTTCCCATGAACGGCTTGCTCAGCCGACACACAGAGTGTGGCAGAGGTATTGGTAGCGGGAGGAGTTGGTCAGGGGGCAAAAACGGGACGGGCGTGGTCTGGAATTTAACTAATATGCTGATATTATTACGAATTATAAAAATGAAATCATTTTCCGCAGCGCTTGCGTCTGGTTTACGTGAATGGAATTGATAAAAAACCAACATATCGTTTGACAGAAGCACATCAATGTGTAATGGGGAGAAAAAGGTATTTTTTTATTAAAGTTGTAATTTTAATGTTTGGTGTCATCAAATCACGAGTAATAAAGATAAAAGAAGACTATAAACAGTACACAAGCAAGCGTTGCGAAACGCAGGACCGTTGTGTTCTTGTTGCTGTTATGATGATTTTTTTTATTGTTTATAAATTTTTCGACCCACTTGGTCTTGAAAGCGCTACAAAACAGACATCGTCTGTACTATTTAATGCTATTACAACGCCATTTTACGGAATGAATAGCCCTGAAACGCACAGTAAAGTGGCTGTTGTTACACTGAACAATGAAAGCCTGATAGCGTTCGGGACTGCTTTTCCTGTTTCTTACAGTCATCATGCGTCTGTTTTAAACAATATATTGGATGCAAACCCTGCGGCTGTGTTTGTTGACTTCAGAATGGCGCGTGAACAGCCTGGAGACACCCTGGATTTATTTCAACAGGTTTTACGGCGTGCCAAGACAATGGGCATTCCCATTTTTTTCGCGCAGGGAGAGGCCGGAAAAAATCAGGTCGATCTTCCGCTTCAGCTCCGCCCATGGCAGACATATAGTAATGGGTTGGAGAGTTCAGGGGCCTACCCTTTATTGGAAAAGGCTGACGAGGAAACATCGGAGAAAGAACAGCCTGTCTCGGTTAATCCAGCCTGGGCGCTCTACGCGTCGCTGTGCGCGAACGCCTGGGCGAAAGAGTGTGGCAACCTGAAAAGCAGCCAGTTCATTGCCCCCATGATTATTCATTGGGGGCTGTGGTCCGACCCTTTGCAGAATAGCGTCAGTGATCCGAAAGGGGCCTGGCAGGCGGACTGCGTCAAACACCCTTTTACCCATTGTACAAGATTGGGCGCGGCTTTATATCTGGGCCTGTCTTATCTATTTTTGCACACAGTTTCATATGACGGCCAGGATTCCGCTTTTTATCCCCTGGTGATTGGCGCGGAACAGTTAAGGCACAGCGCCCTGAATGCGCCTTATGGCAGTCCGGCATTGAAGATGCTGCTTAAAGGACGGGCTGTATTTTATGGCTCAGATATTCATGACCAGCATGACGACAATCTCATTCCCCTGCTTGGAAGAATGCCAGGTGTTGTCGTGCATGCAATGGCTTTTGATAATCTTGTCACATATGGAGCTGGTTATTTTCATGAACCTCCTGAAGTCAAAAAGATTTCGGGATGGAGGTGGAAAAGGCCGAAGTGACCGAAGGACTGTTTTGGCTTATTTTCAGTATATGGTTTGTATTCAAGCTTTCCGAAAAAATAAGGGCAAAATTATTTGACGTAGAAATTCAAGTTTTTAAGGAAAATAAAATCATTGTGGGATTTTTAAATAAAAGAAAAAATTACATACGGAGCAAGAATTATGTTTTTTATAATTTAACATGGAAAATTTTTATTTGTATTGTTGTTTCTGGTGTAATTATTCTGCCTGGAATTGCAAGGTCTATGTCCGAGGCTGCCATTGTATCTGTTTTTGTTGTCTGGTTGGTGGTGCTGACCTTGTTCATTGGGGGGTGGGTCAGTAAGCCCGATCTTGCAGCCAATGCCGATGCGCCGGGGCCTGAGGTTGACAAGAACAATAAGGCTCCCCCTGCCAAAGAACGAGGGCTGATACGCCAGTTATGTTTTCTTGGAAGTGTGTCTGCCGTTGGTTTTTCCGTCAATCAGGTTTTCTTGCGATGGCCGGATGCGGACTGGATCGGTTTGCTCCTGCTGTGGTTTGCAACAAGCGGAAAAGGAGAGGAGGCCGAAAACCGAAACAAATTTGTTGAGCCGGTATACAGTTTTATCAGTTCAATAATCGACATCGTTAAATTTTCCTGTGGAATGATTAAAGGAAAATGGTGGCATCAACGTGGGAATGTAAATAATGGATGAGAAAAAAAGGAATATTCTGGTTTTTATCATTCTGGGCTTGGGGGTTTTCGCGGCCTGTAAAAGTTATGCGGCTGGCGCTCAGTCCCCGGTGATTACGGGCACTTACAATACCCCATCCATTCAGGCTTATTCAAAAAATGGAGACCCCCTGGCGCAGATCGCGGCGGCCAAATTAATCGGACACCCAGTTCTGTCCAAAAATCCGGATACCGATATGATCGCCGTCAAAACCGATGATGGCATCGTCTATCTGACAGAAGATTCTGTCGAGGCAAACATACAAGCCGCCGCACCCACGCCCACGCATTGTGTTCATTTGGGGGCAGCCTCCAGCGACGAAATCGCGGGCACCACAAACAACCTTGCGCGTAGCTGTAACGGAAGCTGAAAAATGGAAAAAATCAATTCTTCATCATGGAAAGCATTTTCATTATCGTTTTGCATGGCTATGACGGCATGCGCCGGTGGCCAGGATGTGCCGACACAGGGGCGGCTTGTTGACAAGGTCACGCCGGCCTCCTCTTACCCGGTAGCCCCCACGACCCAGGCGCTGCTGGACCCGGCCAATAACAGTGTCACCGGCGTGCTTGTGGCACCGGAGGTGACGGCTTACCCGCAGGGTATTATCGATCGGCTGCTGGCGACATGGACCGGCCCGAAACCGGATGCCAAAGTCTGGCTGGTGCCAGAAGACAGCTTTACGTCGGATGTGTCATCCAACGGGGCAATTTTTCTTAACACCGGTTTGATAAGATATTTTCATGACCATGCCGATGTCCAGAAGGAAGACGCCCTGGCTTTTGTGCTGGCGCATG
>DOXU01000141.1 GCA_003518885.1 Oscillospiraceae bacterium | reverse complement strand
TTATATGAATCCTCCATTATGTCAAGCGCGGATCAGACCAACCGATCCTTTTCAATCATGATCTACTAAAAATCCGTTGCCTCTCTAGGTTTTCCCACGCCTGAGTAAGAGCTTAAGTATGCACTCGATTGTCCCCAGTGCAGTAGCTAAATAAAGCACTAACATAGAACCAAACGATGCATGACGATATATACGATGAAAATAAAGGCGACTGTGTTGCATATTGAGATATTTTTTTAGAGAAACGTGGGATGAAACACCCTCAAGATGCTGATAAGTGCAATTTGTTAAAATTGCCTCGCCCAAATTCATATGCCGCAATTTCTCTCCCAAAATGTCCTCTTCATAAAACAGAAACGGATAAGGGTCAAAATATCCACAAGAGCGAAATTCCCTCGCTCGAATTAAAAAAAGCGCACCTGCCGCGCAGTCTACTTGTACAAAAGGGAGAGAATTCCAGTAATCAATCGGATAGGCCTCTTTACGCATTCCAAGCAACCTTGCCAATATTCCTGAACTATAAGCTAAGTCTCCGCGAACTGTACGTGTACGCCAACCAGTCAGATCATGAAAAGAACCATCTGCACGAAGCATGCGTGGTGCCACTAGAGCAAATTTGGGATGCTCATCCAAAAAATGAATGCAACTTATGATCGACCGACAATCAACTTCGACATCCGGATTAGAAATTAAAAAGAATTCAGGAAGTCCATATTGTGATTCTACCGCCAAAATTCCAGAATTATTCCCACGTGAATAGCCTATATTGTCTTCCTTCTTAAAAAGAACTCGATCCAGTCCAAAAATCTCTTCCTTACCGGTCAGGCCACCTTCATCTGAATGATCCACCACACAGACACTGTCAATCACTTCGCATGCTTGCAGATTATTAACCAGCCTTAAGGTATTTTCATTATCATGATAATTTAAAATAACTGCTGAAACACAGCGCGTACAGGAATCTGTCATTCTTCCGCCAACTTGGCAAGATATTTGCCATAATCCGTTTTATGCAATCCCTTTGCTGCTTTTTCTACCTCTTCGATACTAATAAAACCTTTTGTATAAGCAATTTCTTCCAGGCATGCGATATATAGGCCCTGCCTTGTTTGTACTGCTTCTACAAAATTTGCCGCTTGTAAAAGGCCCTGACATGTACCTGTATCCAGCCATGCAACACCACGACCAAAAAGCTTTACCTGCAATTTTCCCTTTTCCAGATAGGCATTATTGATGCTAGTGATTTCTAATTCACCTCTTTCAGAGGGGTGCACATTTTTTGCTATTTCCACAACATGATTATCATAAAAATATAAACCGGGTACAGCGTAATTGGACTTGGGGTTATCCGGTTTTTCCTCAATAGAAAGGACCTTCCCATTTTCATCAAAATCCACAACGCCAAAAGCCTTCGGCTGTTTAACATAACAACCAAATACCGCCGCACCATCTTTTAGATCAGCGGCATCACTTAGGAGTTGTGTCAAACCAGCCCCATAGAAGAAGTTATCCCCCAATACCAAACAGACACTATCATTCCCAATAAAATCTGCGCCAACAATAAAGGCATCCGCCAAACCACGGGGCTTGTCCTGCATAACATAAGAAAACGATACCCCGAACTGTGATCCGTCTCCTAGCAAACTTTGGAACAAAGGCAAATCACGAGGGGTAGAAATAATCAAGATTTCCCGCACACCCGCAAGCATTAACACAGACAATGGATAATAAATCATCGGTTTGTCATAAATAGGCAGAACCTGTTTGGAAACAGCTTTTGTCATGGGATATAATCTTGTGCCAGAACCACCCGCCAGTATGATACCTTTCACAATAATCCTCCGTTCAAAATCAATAAGTAAATTTCTTTTTCACTTTTAAAATGGGCTTTAACACATGATAAACCCCATTGATAATTGCTTTAGAAGTCGCTGTCCTTGGGAACTGAAAACGCGTATGCCTTAGTAATCGTAAATAGGCATTTTCTCCCATCATTTTATACAAATGATTATCCGCCTGTTTTAACCATGCATCAAAACGCCGCGCTCGCCATCCCCCGCGCCGAAAATCGGCATCATAGAATGCTGCAATCATGTACTGCGTAAAACACAGTTTGCGCAACACACTATAGGTATAGGCTCGTCTGGCCGCGTCTAGAGGTGTTTCTTGGTTAAAGCGTACTAAGCGTCG
Source organism: Oscillospiraceae bacterium (assembly GCA_003518885.1). Classification (GTDB taxonomy): domain Bacteria; phylum Bacillota; class Clostridia; order Oscillospirales; family Ethanoligenentaceae; genus Ethanoligenens. Next base: position 3,522 of record DOXU01000141.1, on the reverse strand, counting down.
TACAACCCGATCATGATCCGCAAAGCGCTTCACAAAGCTTGAGGTTGCAACAGACTGCGTTTCACTTCCCACTGCGTATTGGTAAACAACTGTGTCAATAAAAAGAATTGTCTTGATAAAAGGAATTGGCAATAAGCCATATTCCATATCAACATAGAAAGTATGCTCTTGCAATTGAACATGATGACGTCGAAGAATGTCCGTCCAGATTGTGATAGAGTGAATTCCAAAATACAACCCTTTATCTATTGGCAAATCGCCAAATTGATAAACGTGATCAAACTCGACATGTTCAAAGCGCATAGGCTGCAAATTCGAAAAATCCCCTTGTGGCACTCTAACATAATGTGCCAAGACCAAATCTGCTTTTTCTTCTTTAAGAGTATCTAGCAAACGAGTAAGCCCTTGTTTGTCAAGCGTATCGTCTCCATCCACCACCTTAAAGTATTTTCCTACCGCAGCAAATATCCCTGTATTAACTGCGCCACCATGCCCTTTGTTGGGTTGAGAAATCAAACGTACACTCTGCGGATACCTTTTGACATATTGCTGTGCAACCTCTGCTGTCCTATCACATGAGCCATCGTCAATTACCATGATGTCCAGAGCAGGCAATAATGCAGGTATACAAAGAGAGCCCAGTGTGTCCCCCAATGTTTTCTCCACATTGTAAGATGGCACCGCAATACTGAGCAGTTTCACGTAATCCTTCTTTCTATTGACGCTATTCTATATATTTTACTATTATACAACAAAACGATGCATAATAGTCAGAACACTCCTTTGGAGGAAGTCCTTTCATTTTACAGTGAACTATTGTATCATAAAAATGCGGTTGTTATCAATACCCGCCCACCACGCTTTACGTGAAAGCGACAGAAATTTTCAAACATACGGAAAGGATTTTCATGATATGTCCATAATGGTCAGCATCATTGTGCCAGTTTATAACGCGGAGCATGTTCTAAATCGTTGTGTTGATTCGCTTCTATCTCAAACACTTTCTTCTATTGAAATCATTCTCGTTGACGATGGATCATCCGATGGTAGTCGTTTGCTTTGCGATACATTGGCAGAACGTCATCCAAATATTCACACCTATCATACACCAAATCATGGTCCGGCCGCCGCACGCAATAAAGGAATAGCAGCAGCCAAAGGAAATTTTGTTGGTTTTGTGGACGCAGACGATCTTGCTGATTTTCATTTATATCAACGCCTTCATACGTCTGCTGAAGAATCAAACAGCGATTTTGTTTTCTGTGATTACTGGCAAAACAATCAACACGCACAAACTGTTTGCAGAACCTTTCCTAGTGAAAGTCGCACATTTTCCAAAGAAAAAATCAATACACTTATTCTTCCTTATTTTTTTGGTTATGGAGCTCGTGAACTAAATTCTTTTGCTGAACACTGCCCTTTTGCTGACACGCGTTCTTATGTCTGGAACTGTTTATACAGACGATCATTTCTTGAGGAAAATCAAATATCCTTTCCAAGCGAAAAACTATACTACACTGAAGACAATCTTTTTAACCTTCTAGTTACTTTCCATGCTAAAAAAGCCGCTTACGTTGTCACCCCTCTTTATCATCATATAGAGAACCCTTCTGCTTTTACCGAAAAATTTGCCTCTGCGTATTTTCCTAGTCGTATACGTAAATATACGTTTTTGCAGAATTTCATTCAAAAAAATAATTTATTCAAATTTGCCGACAATCGTCTTTTACGCAAAATTTGTGCCGAAGTACCTACTCTTATCAATTATTATGCCGCCAGTTCGTTATCTTTTAAACAAAAACACAAATGGGTCCGCAACATCGTGCAGACCCCTTCAATTTCTGAAGCTTTACAAAAGATCCCCTCTGCAGAATGGCCCGCCGGGCGGTTCCGCTTTGCGCTTATACTGGCAAAACATAAAATGGTTACTGCACTTATTTGGCTTTGTCTTGTTCAAAAACAATGGCGAACATTACAACACAGATGAATTAGTGCATTAGATTGATAAAGCCTTCCATACCAAAAAACATCGTGCCGATTAAGATAGAAATAATCCCAATCAACTTCTGCTTTGTGATTTTTTCTTTCAATATAGCCCTAGAAAAAATCATAGACCATACATATGTTATAGAGGACATAGGATAAACAATAGAATAAGGCATATGCTTCAGGACAAAAATATTGGCAACGGCGCCTGCCAAATAAAATAGAACACCGATGTAAACAAACTTGTTTTTTGCAATTTGTAAAATCGTTTCTGCTTCTGTACTTCTCTTAAAAAAGAAACCACCCAATGAACCAAGCAGTGTCATGCAAAAGATTCCGGCAACCATGGAAAAAATCAAAGTGATATTATTCATCGCCTACCCCCACCATCGTAACACCAAACAAAATAAAGAGTAATCCAATGATTTTGAATACATCAATCGCTTCTCCCAATAGTACGACACTGATAATCATGCCAAAAATATAGCCAAGACTCAGCATTGGATGCAAAACGGAAAGACTTCCATACCGAAAGGCCAAGATCATGGTCAAAGCACCAAAACCATAGAAAACAAAGCCAATAAACATTAGAAGTAGGCTGCTTCCACTTCCTGCCTGTGAAGATTTCCAAAAATATTGCCCAAAAGCGGTAAATGCTGCTGACAAAATCATAATCAGCATTCCATATTTATTCTTTTTCAAAGAAGCCGCAAAACGATTGTTCATTGAGTCACCTGATCCTTCTTATATCATAAATTCATGATGTAATAACAATAATGGAGATTGAAAGATACTCTCTGATGTTCTTCCATCTATAACCAAACAGTCTGTAACAGTATAATCCAGTGCCGCCATTTTTTCAAGATGAGTATAATAAACATGGTCGAAAGAAAACAGATTACTTGAAAAGCAAATACCCATGTTGTAGAATCTAAAAAGACAATTTGTATGCCAGATTGATCTTTCTGGCAGACAGGAGGAAAATCTTTGTTAAATATCGCCCTAATTGAACCAGAAATTCCACAAAACACGGGAAATATCGCCCGGACCTGCGCGGTGACGGGCGCGCGCCTACACCTTGTTCGTCCGCTTGGCTTTGAAATTGATGACACAAAGTTAAAACGTGCCGGTCTGGATTATTGGCACATGCTTGATATTACCTACTATGATAATTTAGAGGACTTTTTAGCACACAAACCTGGACCATGTTTCTACGTTTCTTCAAAAGCGCAACATGCCTATACTGCTGTTACCTACCCACCCGATGCATGCCTGGTGTTTGGAAAAGAAACCGCTGGATTACCTGAAAAACTGCTATATGACCACGAGAAAGATTGCGTTCGTCTCCCCATGCGTTCGCAGGCACGCTGTTTAAACTTGTCCAATGCAGTTGCCATTGGCTCCTACGAGGTTTTGCGTCCATGCAATTTTGCAGGACTTGAATCCGCCGGACATCTAAGACAATACGAATGGGGCGTGTAATCCTTTTTACAACATGCAAAATGTTGATTGCTGAAAGCAATCCATTGAAAAATT
>DOXU01000014.1 GCA_003518885.1 Oscillospiraceae bacterium | reverse complement strand
TTTTTCATACTTGTTGGGCTTAAATCCATCTATCCTCATCACGAGTCGTTAGATTTATCCGTATCGATCCTTTTTCTTTTGCCTGTCGCACTTTACTCATTTGCAGGTATTTATCTTGCTGGTGCCCTCATGGGGATTCATTTGGTACAACAAAAAAGAATGTCTTTTCTCGACATTCTTTTTTCTACGGGAATATGGTATCTTCTCACGATCTTCTCCTTCGGAATCCTCATCCTTGGCTCCGCTTATTTACATAAACTCAACAATATTTTAAAGTTATTGACTTGGTACCCGATTCTGGGTTCCACCTGCGCACTCTTTCTCGCAGAAATCATCACGACAGTCACCCTTAAATCACGTAAATAAAGACCTTGCGGTCGACCCGTGATACAACGAAAGAACCTTGTGCTTCGCCACAAAAAAGGACCCCCTATGAAGAATTTTTTGCGCAAATATGGCTTACATATAGCTGTCCCTCTTATCCTCACCGTTCTTTTAATCATCGCCACCATATTTAACTATGGTGCTATCGTTTACGTTTTACTTTGTTTTTATTTCTTTTTCTTACCTATGTTTGTTTGGTGCGTACACACTTGGGAAAAAGAACAAAAACAGAACATCTCCCGTTTTTTACAGAGAAAAGGATTCTACTTTTGGTACAAATTCCGTTTCCTTTTTGTTTTTTATGGGGCCATGATTTTTCCCCTTGTTATTACATGGATTTCAACCATACAAGATACTTCTGAATCGGACAGCACAACTTTTATCTTCTCTATACTTTGTCTGCCTTATTTATTTGGTGGGATGTATATCATTCCCGCCCTTATCGGCATCCATCTGGTACGAAAAAAAAGGATGTCTATGCTAGACATCCTTTTTTCTACCGGAATGTGGTACCTCCTCACCATTATTTTCTTCGAAATACCCATCCTTAGCTCTGATCACTTAAATGGATTCGATAGTACTCTGGGGCTATTTATCTTGCACCCAATTCTGGGCTCTACCTGTGCGCTATTTTTTTCAGAAATCATTGCTGCGATAATTTGTGCACCAAAATAATGACATTATTAGGAAAGGGATCCATAACATGAAGGGTTTTTGGCGCAAATACACAGTTTATCTAAGCGTACCCATTATTATCATCGTTGCCATCGGTGTTGCCTCCGTTTTCAGCGATAACTACATTCTTTTCCTTCCACTCTATTTCTGTTTCTTTTTTCTTCCCGTCCTCGCTTGGTGTGTACATGCGTGGGAAAAGAAACAAATGCAAAACAATCCTCAACTTTGGGAGAAAAAAGAAGCTCGCTTTTGGTTCAAATTCCGTTCTCTTTTCATCCTACAAACCCTCGCATACGGACCTGTCTACGGAATGATGGGCGTATCCGCTGTCATTACCCTTATCTATCCTTCCGCTCTTGATAAATTAAATGGTCTCGCCTATATTATTGGGTTTCCGTCCTATGCACTTTATACATTTTGTGGCGTCTACATTTTTAGCATCTTCATTGGCATTCATTTGATCAGGAAAAAGAAGATGTCCACAAAAGACATCTTCTTTTCCATTGGCCTATGGTTTTTACTGGTGGCCGTTTACTTTGGAGCACTCATGCTCGAAAATCCACATCCATTTGAAGATGGTCCATCACTGATTGTATTTTTTTGCCTTCCGGTTTTTGGATCCACCTGTATACTTCTCTTTTCAGAAATCATCACAAAATCCGTTCTTAAAGCACACAAGTAAATTCCTACTCATGCTCACGATATAATGAGAAAATGTGGGACATGCGGCCTATGTAAAATTCTTCTGCCCATTTTATGCTATACTAAACAGAAACATTTCATATTATCCTTAGAAAGGAATCCAACATATGAAAGATTTCTTGAAAAAATATGCGATTCATTTAAGCCTGCCCCTCATTGTCGTCATTGCTTTCAGTATCGCCTCCGTATTTAACTATATGTACTTTTTCGCTGCATTACTTTGCTTCGTTGTCCTATTCCTTCCCACTTTTGTTTGGTGTGTACACACGTGGGAAAAGAGGAAAATACAAAACGAATCTCAATTTTTTGAAAAGTATGGAATTCGTTTTTGGTAAAAATTCCGTTCTCTTTTTATTTTTTATGGGATCATGATTGTAATTGTGATTTTGGCCTTTCCCTCGCCAAATAATGGCGCAGAACAACTCGGAAATTTATGGTTTTTTGTCGGCTGTTTTTCCTATATCCCTTATGTATACGGCGGAACCTATCTTGTTGGCATTCTCATGGGTATCCATTTGGGACGAAAGAAAAGGATATCCAAAATGGACATCCTTTTCTCTACAGGGATATGGCTGCTATTATCGGCAATCTATTTTAGGGTACCCCTCGCCGGGATCAACAGAAACACAGCCTCCGGTCGCCTCTTGTTGTTGTGGGTCCCTGCTCTTGGCTCCACAATTGCTTTTTTCCTATCGGGGATTATCACACTTTCCATCCGCCGACTACGCAAATAATCCTTTTATTGCATGCTCATAATGTAATGAGAAAATGCATAACAAGACACCCTTTTTACGTCAGCCGAAGGGTTTCCTGCTTTACTCAGCATTAAAGGAATTGACATAAGCCCCGACATACTCGTTGTAACCGCTGCGTACAACGCTGAAAGATTTTTTTCACAACCCAGTTCCGTAAAAATTTATTGTGGGGAAAGGAGACACATATGAAGGATTTCTTAAAAAAATATTGGGTTTACTTGAGCATACCCGCTATTATCATTGTTGCTTTAAGTATTGCTTCCTTATTTAATAGCAACAATCTTCTTTTGGATTTACTCTGTCTGTTTTTCTTCTTCCTCCCTATGCTTGTTGGTTGTGTACACGCATGGGAAAAGAAACAGATACAAAACAACCCACACTTTTTAGAGAAAAAAGGGGCCCGTTTCATATACAAGTTTCGCTCTCTTTTCATCTTTCACGGAATTATGATCCTATTGATTACCATTCACCCTCCGTTGTCTATTCAAAACACCGAAAATTCGGATAATTGGAGATTCATATTTCTCTTTTTCCATCTCTTCCTTTATGAATTGATAGGCATTTACTTTGCCAGTGCGATCCTGGGCATTTATTTAACCGCCAAAAAAGAGATGTCCACAAAAGACATCTCTTTTTCCACTGGTATTTGGTTTGTGCTCGCACTCATTTATCTCGGATTATCGGCACATATTTTTTATATCACCCCACAAGATTTCCAGATATTTGCGGGATATTTTCTCTGCCCACTTTTGGGATCTACAACCATATTTTTCATAACAGGAATAATCACAAAAAGGACACATACACGTAGCTGATCGCCTCATTACATGCTCACGATGTAATGAGCAAACGCATAGCAAGCGGCCTTCTTCACGTCACTTGTGGGCCGTCCTGCCTTATCTAGCATTAGAATGATTGATTCGAGCCCCGACATACTTGTCGTAACCGCTGCGTACAATGATGGAAAAGTATTTTCGCAGCCAACTCCGTAAAGATCTGTTGGAAACGCGCAGAAATCTGAGAACCATATACCCTTCAATGGCCTGCAGGACTTTGATCATCGCTTTATTCATATCGCGACTATAGTCCCCATCACAAGGGGCTAAGCCAATGTAATCTTCGTATTGACTGTTCAAATGCTGCCAATGGAACGAATAAAGCCTCTTTTTTTCGCTTGCACACACGGGTTTCCCTTTGCGGTTCACAACCCTTCTTCCCTATTTATGGTATACTAGCAAAAGAACTTTTCACTTTATCATGGAAAAGGAACCCATAACATGAAGGATTTTTTGCGCAAATACGGTGTTTATTTAGGTATCCACATTGCCATCATTACCGCTTTTTGTATTGCTTCCACATTTGACGGCGGTTATCTTCTCGCCGCACTACTTTGTTTTGCCTTTCTTTTTCTCCCCACTCTTGTTTGGAGTATACATTCATGGGAAAACGAACGAGAGCAAAAGGATCCACCCCTTTTAAAGAAAAAAAACGCTCGCTTTTGGCACAAATTTCGCTCTCTCTTTATTTTTCATGGCATTATAATCGGCATACTTACCATGCTCACTTTGTTTGAATCCACCTATTCTAACAGCGAATCATTAAGCTCATCTATATTCATTCTTTTCGCTCTTCCCGCCGCATTTTACCTGTTTGCTGGCGTTTACATTGCTGGCGCACTCATCGGCGTCCATCTAATACGAAAAAAGAGAATGTCCACAAAGGACATTCTCTTTTCAGTTGGAATTTGGCTTATTCTCACTGCTATTTGTTTCTGGATACCAATATCAACGAGTTCTTATGCCTTGTCACATTTAAGCAATTTGCCTATCGGGAATTTCTTATGCCCAGTTTTAGGCTCTACCTGTGCGCTCTTCTTTGCGGAAATCATCACAAAATCTGTTCTTGAATCGCGTAAGTGATTTTACTGCATGCTCATAATGTATTTGGCCAATGTATGGCAGGAGGTGTAAAATTCTTCTGCCCATTTTATGCTATACTAAGCAAAAAACGTTTCACATTACTATAAGAAAGGAGCCTCCAACATATGAAGAACTTCTGGTTCAAATTTCGCTCCATTCTTATTTTGTACGGCATTATTTTGGGTACTATTGGCACACTGGTATTTCTTAAACTAATTGGAATCGGCGGTTCAACGCTAACCGGTATTATTTATATGTTCTCTTTCTATTTTTATTTTCCTTATTTATTTGGTGGCATCTATCTCGCCGGTATATTAATAGGCATTCATCTAGTAAAAGATACAGCCCCTCGCTATCTTTCATCCTTCTGGACTCCCGTTTTGGGGAGCACGGCTGTCTTTTTTCTGTCAGCGATCATCATGGCAATAATCCGTTTACCGGAATAGTTCTCTTATTGCATACTCATAATATATTCGGCCAAAGAATAACAGGATGCATATTGCACGGCCATTGTCGGATTTCCCGCTTTACTAGCAAGCAAACCATATTTCGGCACATTTTCGAGCATTCCTAACGACATATTTGAAAAAATGGATAGATGTAGATCCGGCAGATTCTTCGCGCAGTTTAGTTCCGTAAAGATCTGCTGAAAACGTGTAGATACTTGAGAGCCATAGTACCAAGAGACGGCTTCAGAAAATGGATGTCCTTGATCTGTGTTTGTTTTAATACGCTGCACCAACGCATAGGCATCAAAATCACTGCACAGATCGGAATAGTTACAACTTGAATCTTCCGCACCAATCGTTGCATTGGCTACTTCCTGCAATGTTTTTCCAGCATAATCAGGTTCTGTGCTCTTCCCATCGGCGTAATTACGCGTAACATCACGCATACCAGTGGCAAGATCGCCACCCCAACCTCCCCAGAATTGAGGAGGTTCTCCTATATTAAAATACCCTTCCATTGTGGCCGCCAGGTGGCCTAAATCAATTTGCCCATTGGCTCCATCAGAAAGTAGTGGGCGTTCGGCTGTGCCCTGAATGTAAGGGTAGATTCGATTATATAAATCCACATTTTGTGCTTGCACATAGCTTACAAAATTCAAATCGGCATCTTTGTCAGTCATCAATTTCCACTCTGTCCCGGTATACGCTTGGCTTCTCAAAAAGTTGGCGATTGCTGAGGCTAGAACTGACGCAGTTATCGGTGCACCTACAACTGCAATAAAGGCATTGTAATATGCCACATACAAATCCTCCAACGTGGCAAAATCTTGAATAAAGGATTGAATCGTTGGGGTACCTGCTGCCAATGGAGTAATGGCCGGTCGAGTATAAGTCGCTGCCTGCGCCGCATTTACTACTGTCACCACTGGGAATTTTCCTGAATAGGTGGTCTTATCCAGATCGAAATCCCATCCAGAATCGGCACTGGAAATCTCGTGGAACTGGTCAAAGTTCCAATCTGTCGGCATTTTAAAGCCCATGTTTCCACTAAATCCATAGGACATATCGCTGACAAAGGACGTGGTGGCATAATTTTTTCCACACACCTGGGTGCAGACATTGCGGGTACCGTACACACCCACTTTATATGCACTGCCCATGTTGCCAGAAACGGCCTCAAAATAAGGAAGAATGCTGTTGGTAATCTGCGTGTCGGTTGGATCCATATCCACGGCAAAATAGATGATGTTATCCGCCGGAATGTCAAAACCCCAGGCAGCACTTGCAGCACTTGTGGCATCGGCCTTGCCCTGGTCGGCGGTAAAATACGAAATATCCGTGCCGGATTCTTGGAAGATCGGGAAGAACTTCATGCCTGCATTGATAATCCTTGCGGGCTCATCGGGACGCAATTGTTTAAAATCGCCGCCGGTCAGGTACCGTCCCACAACCTCATAGCCATTAGCTTTCAAAGTGGCCAACCGTTCATCGGTCATTTCGAACCGAGTATCGCAACCATTGCTGGAACGATCTGTATTTCCGCAACTGATCAGCAACGCCATCCAGGTATTTGGATCGCCTTCCCCATTATCTGTTAACTGCATATTATCCTGAAAACTTTTTACGTAATTCGATAAGGAAGCATTCCAAACGGATGTTACGGTTACTTCGTAACCATTGCAGTAAAGGGCGGCACTAAACAGATAGATGGCCGCCGCATTACCGGAAC
>DOXU01000070.1 GCA_003518885.1 Oscillospiraceae bacterium | reverse complement strand
CGCACGGATGTGAACAAGAACCGGTTACAGCAACCGGCAAATGCATGGAGGAGATAACAAATACTGCAACCCCCACCATGGCCGTTAACGGCTTATAATATGGGCTATCCAACACCCGCTTCTTCATTTGGAGGACACCAGGCACAGCCACTGCAGCGGTAATGCCATAGTACGTAATCAAGGAACCTGCGGACAGGATGCCGTCTTCAATATGCATAAATTTTCTCCTCATTTTAAGCAAACAAAAACCTCTCGACCCAAAAAGTCAAGAGGTATTTTCAGCAAACCTGTTATTCACAGAAACATACCTCCTCTATCACTCGCAGAGTTTGGTATTGTAAACAGGCAGGTCTTCTGACTTTGCTCTTTTGCTCCCATTCAGCCTTCCCAGATGTGATACACCCAGTGGCAACAAAATGGGAACCAAAGCATTACAGCGGCGGGACCGTGCAGGACTTTCACCTGGCTTCCCTTTTCACCAAATATGCTTGGCACCTATTTACATGGCCATCTTCTTTTTTTAGGGGAGGTAAACGCCTTATCAAACGAAACTTCCCCACACTTCGCGTTCCATCATACCATTTTCTTCCCCCTGCCGTCAACAAAAAAGGACAAGAAAACGCACTTTTCCCTAAAATAACCAGCTTCTATTTGGCGGAAAAACACGGATGATGTAAAGAAAAAGCCGGAAAGGCCGGAAAAGCTTCTCTATTTCCTTGGAAAATCAGACGTTTTCTCCTTTTTTAAAAGAGAAGCAAGCGGAAAAGCCACTATTTTGTGTGAAAATAATTCTGCCAAGAATAAGGAGATTCTTCTTTTTACCCCTCGCTTTTCGTGGAAAACAAGATCTGATCATCCGGGCAATTTCCCTTGGAAAAATGCTTCTTTTTACCCCAAAAGAAACAACACGACCCGATAAGAATGACAACGCAAACAACAACGAACGAGCAAAAAGCAAGCACTTACTCCCCCGCGCTGGAAATGGAATAAAAAAAGCCCTGTGCCACCCCGGAGGATGCGACAAGGCCTGCTTGAAAACAGCACAAGCAAAAATCGGGTTCCCTTCAAGCTTGTTGACAAAGGCTATCGACAGCTGCCAAGATGGCCTCATCGATACTGCTGATGGGCTGCCATCCAAGTAGGGTTCGCGCTTTCTTATTGCTGACTTTATGGCTGATTGAGAGCATGAGCGCGCCCTCTTTCGCCATTGCATTGAAAGGAGCCAGCAGGCGCATCAACCAGGCCGGTAAGACACGGCGGGGAAGTTTGGCAGCCAGCGCCGGGCGCTTGGCACGAATTAACTCCACCATTTCAGGCAAAGAACGACTGCCATCCTCTACTGCCAAAAAACGCTCTCCCGCCGCTTCTGGTGTAAACAAAGCACGAATGTGAATATCCGCAACATCCCGGACATCTACAATGTTAAAATTGACCGCGGCCGCGGCTTTTGAACTGCCATCGATCAACTGCCTGACAAGACCAAAACTCCCCGAAACGTGCGTGTTTAATGCGGGGCCAAGCATGGCGCCAGCCTCAACCGTCGCCAATTCCATTTTGCTTTTACGGGCAAAATCCCATGCCGCCTTTTCTGCCAACAGCTTTGACAGCTCATAAGGAGACAAACCTGGCTCAGCAGGGTCCGTCCAATCTGCCTCCGTTGTCGTGCGCTGTCGGTTATGATTGCTAAACCCCACTGCGCCAAAATTACCGGTCATAACCACGCGTTTGACCCCTGCGTTTTCGGCCGCTTGCAAAATGCGCTCTGTCCCCACCGCTGCGGTATGAACAAGGGTAGCGGTGGGGGCCTCTCCATTGACAAAAACAGGCGCGGCAACACTGATTACGTGGGAAACCCCGTCCATGGCAGCAGCCCAACCCGCATCCGCAAGCAAGTCCGCTTTGACAAAATTGAGCTGATCCAAATTGGGCGTCTGATTGGCCCGCAATGTCGATTGAACCGCCGATGCTTTGCTTAAATCGCGAAGCGTTGTGCGGACCGTATATCCTTTTAAAAGTAGTTGATGCAAGATGTGCAAACCCAAAAATCCATTACCACCGGTAACCAAAATGCATTCTGCCATTTAATCCTCTCTCCTTTTGTGCTATGATAAAGCAAGTATAAACCCTAGAGTGCTCTCTAGGGCAAGGGGGAATTTGGGAATGACTTACACAATTAAGCAAGTGGCAGAAAAAACAGGCCTATCTATCTACACTCTTCGCTTTTATGATAAAGCAGGGCTACTCCCTTTTGTGGCGCGCAATCAAGCGGGGTATCGCACCTTTACCGATGGCGATCTGCTGCTGCTTCACACGATTTGTTGTTTAAAAGGAGTGGGCATGAAAATCTCGGGGATCCGCCATTATATTGAGCTGGTAATGGCCGGACCCGACACCGTAGAAGATCGACTGAAACTTCTGACCGATCTTCGTACAACAGTTGTGGAAAAACAACGGCAGATTGCCGAAAATTTGCAACATATTGACGCCAAACTGCATTTATACGCCAGGCCAGATGCCGCCAAACGAGTTGCCCGAAAATTGGCGGCCGCATCGGCAAACAAAGCCGACAACGGGCTAGAAAATCCTTTTGCCCAACACCCATAAACCCCTCGACGGAACCGGATTGTTGGAGGGTTCCCCCTCTTTTATGGGAAAACACGCTCTTAAGATTATGACAGCAGGCCCCTTCTTTTGGCAAGACGCGATAAAGGTCTCCTTAAGTAAGAAATTTTGCCTCATTCTGATGGTAGATAGAGCCCCCTGCACCAGCCTCATGACAGCGGTGAGCACCTTTTTTGAGTGGCATCCCGTTTTTTTAAAATGTGAACCTTCAAGATCTCTTGCCCCCAACACAAAAAGCCCCCCTTCCTTTTACAGAAGCGGAGGCTTTTTGTTATTTTAAGAAAAAGAAGAGCGATCACACCGGAACAGAGGATGCCTCTTTGGGCTCCGATACAGCCAGATGTTTTTGAGAGGTGAACCACAAGATAGCCCCAATAACACCGGAAAGCACCTCGGCAGCAGTTAACGCCCAAATGACACCATTCAATTTGAAGAGCAGATCCCCGATAATGGCCGTCGGAATCAATAAAATTCCTTGCAAGACGGACATGATGCCGGCCTTTTTGCCATCACCAATGCCTTGGAACGTTCCAGTGAACAAACCGGCAAACGCATTAAACAAGGTGGAGATGAGCATGGCCGTCAGCACCAAGCTCCCCACCTGCAAAACACGGGGATCGGTACTGAACAATCTGCAAATGGGCAGGCGGAACAGGAACAACAGGACATCCGCCGCCAAAACCAAGACCAAAATAGCCAGAGAGGTCTTTTTGAAAACTTCCATCATGCGCCCTCTGTTCTTTGCCGAGAAGGAATAGGCGATTAATGGAATGACCCCAAAGGACAGGCCCATACCGAGAAATTCGGGCAACTGGGTCACGCGCTGGGCAATGCCAAAGGCGGCAACCGTTGGATCGCCATAAGCCATCAACAAGTTATTGAACAGCAAAGAAGAAACCACCAAGAAGCTATCTTGAATGAGCGCGGTAACCCCCACTTTAAAGATTTCCTTATTCATCTCTTTGGTTGGGCGAATGAGCGAAATTTTCGCATCCAATTGGGTGCTTTTGGTCCTTAACCAAATCAGGTAGAAGATGACGGCACCCAAGTTGCCCAAAACGGTAGCACCCGCGGCCCCCGCCATGCCAAAATGGAAACCAAAAATGAAGAGAGGGTCAAGTGCCACATTAATGCCGACACTAATGGCCATGCCGACCATCGACGTTTTAGAGGCACCCTCGGCACGAACGACTTGCTCCAGGGTGAAACTGCCAATAAGCGCGGGGCTTCCTAGCAAGTAGATCTGCGCAAAGGCACGAGTTGGCGCCAACACATCCCCTGTCGCCCCCAAAAGATGCAAAATGGGATTTAAGCACAAAAGCAGGACAACGGCCAAGACCACACCGGCCGCAATGCCATAAAATGCGGTAACGGAAGCCGCCTTTTTGGCATCTTCCCCTCTTTTTTGTCCCAACAAACGCGAAATGTACGTGCCACCGCCGGTGCCAAACAGGCTACCCACCGCCATAAGCAAAGCAAACAACGGCAAGGTTAACGTGGAGGCGGAAATTAAAGCGGTTTGATGCAACTGTCCAATAAAGTACGTATCCAACAAGTTATAAATCAAATTGACACACATTCCCAAAATCATGGGGACAGACATATGCACAATCGCTTGCCAAACGGGTGCTTTTTCAAAATAGTCATTCTCGGTGTAAGCTGTTTTCAAAGTGGATCCCTTCTTCTCTTCTGGGCACTGCCCGATTTTATTT
>DOXU01000209.1 GCA_003518885.1 Oscillospiraceae bacterium | reverse complement strand
ATGGAAGGGCCGCCAGACAAGACAGTTAGTAACATATTCCACAAAGCGGGACCGATAATGGAGAGGAGGGCGACAGTGAAGAGGGCAATTGAAAGGGGGAAAGGAGAAAATGCGGCAACAATCAGACAGGCAAAAGAGAATAATGGGGTAAGGGAGCGGCGTAAATTGTCCAAAAGCTTAAAATGACTCAGGCCTCCAAAGGGGTTTGGGCGTAATTGCCCCTTGTTGTTGGGAATATAGTGCTTTAAAAAGAGGATGTTTTGCCAGTCGCCACGTATCCAACGGTGTAGACGAAGAAACCAGGCTTTGGGATCTCCAGGGAAGCTATCCGTTAATTCAACGTCAGAAAGGAACCCGGCATGCAAAAAGCAACCTTCCAGAATATCGTGACTTAAAACATGGTTTTCAGGCAAATCCCCTCCTGAAAGCGTGTCAAATGCCTCAACATTTATTAGGCCTTTTCCAGCAAAAATTCCTTCGCCAAATAGATCCTGATAGAGATTACCAGAGGCGTTATCATAGGCGGTCACTCCACCACATCCGGCCATGATGCGGGAAAACATAGTAGCACCAGCTGATTCTAAGTCTACTCCAATTCGTGGACTCAGAATACCAAATCCTTTCCGGACGATTCCTCGCTTTTTGTCGATCTCCGGTTGGTTTAAGGGGTGCATAGCAGCGGAGACCATTTCAGTAGCCGTATCCATAATAAGGGTAGTGTCTGCATCGAGTGCAATGAGGTATTTAACTTTGTGTATGCGTGTAAGGTCACCTTTTATTGTTTTAATCGAGCTGCTTTTTCCTTTAATAAAGCGAACTAGCTCTAAAATGGCACCTCGTTTGCGTTCATATCCAGAAAAATTATTTTGTGTTGCGCAAAATTGCCTTGAACGAAGGAATAAGCAAAAATGAAGCCCATGTTTTTGATTTAATTGGGCAATGGATTCGATGGCGGCGTTTATAATGCTTTCGTCTTCAGGGCGATGAGGAAGGGTGGCTTCTTTTAAATCAACCAAGAGGCCAAATAAAATATTCCCTCGTCCGTTTGCCATATAAGCTTGCTCTAATTTGTGAGCATAAGTTGATGCCTGTTGCGGAGAGGTGAGCAGTGTGGAAATTGTGGCCAGTGTACCGGCTTCTTCTGGAATAGTATCATGGAGCTCAAGACGAGGAATAAAAGTGACCGGAACATTTTTTAAAAAGAAATATTCGAGTATGGGGCGTAGAATTTCCCAAATGGGAAGATAGAAAAGCACGATGGACCAAGGTGCATGTATAAAAACGGACAAACCGACAGAGAGCACAAGCGGTAAAAACCACAAACAGAATAAATACAACTTTCCACGTCCCGATTTAAAGGGGCGTTCCAATGCTTGATCCAAAATATAGTGCCCAACATGACGAGTCCGGGGCGAGGTTCCTTTTTTGGCAAGCATGACGGCTTTTTTAGCTGCGTCTTTTTCGGAGATTCCTTGCTTTTTTGCAATGGTGGCTAATCGTTCCCGATAGTAGGCTCGAGAGCGTTCTTCCATTTTCGGATAAATACCGGCTGGGTCACAGGACAATTCTTTTTCGATGGGGCTTTCTTTTTCAACGATTTCTGAAAAGTCTAAGGTTGATAAAAGGTTGAGAGAGCGTACTGTGTTGGCAATGACAGGGTTCTCTTGTTCATTTGAGGGAAGAAGGTAAGCCATTGCGGTATTGTGGATGAATACGACGCGTAAAAAGAGCGGAAAGGAGTTCAATTCAATGCTTTCTAAAAGATCATGTTGATGAAGTGTGTCTAAAAACAAGGTGATTGTTTCTACGCCAATACAGTTTTCCATGGCCTCACAGAATATTTTGGCGTAATGGTAAACCAAGGGTAACCGTGTATGATCGCAGGGAAGTCTTCCAACTTCTCGTAGTGCACGGAGTGTCTGACGCCCTTCGCGTTCAAAAATGTAGTAATTGTCAAAAAGCCATTCATCTGAGCGGGAGAAGGGTGTTTTTCCCTCAATCAGGTGTCGATAAGATTGTCTGATTTTTATAAGATCTGCGTGAAGTAGATGACAAGTTTTTCGTGTGCCAGACAGGATGGTGGACGGCTTCATTTCTATTGCCTTTTGAGCTGCCGCCAGTACGGCTTGTTTACTGGAACTTTCCATAATATCCTCCGTATTAATGCTAATGTGGTTATTTTCCCCATAAAAGGGGGAAAGCATACATGCAAAAGCAGAAAAAGAGAAAGAAGCAAGCATTTACTTTCAGAATTTATTGTGTTAAACTATGGGAAGTTAGGACTTTGATAGTATGCAAAAACGGAGGCGTTTGCATGAATAGCAAAATTAAAGATGAGCATTTGGACTTTTTGTTTAAAGCAATATTGTCTTTGAAAGATATTAACGAATGTTACAATTTCTTTGAAGATCTATGTACGGTATCAGAGATAAAGGCAATGGCTCAACGTATGCATGTGGCAAAAATGTTGCGTGACCATCATATCTATAATGACATTGTTGCAGAGACAGGCGCTAGTACAGCGACAATCAGTCGAGTCAATCGTTGCCTACATTATGGGAGTGAAGGATATCATTGCGTTTTGGATCGGCTGAATAAAGAATGAGTGCATATGATATTCTGGCGAAATATTATGATTTGTTGATGCAAGATATCGATTATGAAAAAATGGCGGATTATTTTCTTGCCTTAATGAAGCGTCATGGCTTAGTACCAAAAGAACTTTTGGATGTCGCCTGTGGAACAGGGAGCCTCAGTATGGCCTTTGCCAAAAAAGGCCTTGATGTTGTTGGAGCGGATGCTTCTGAGCGGATGTTAGCCGGAGCTTTCCCCAAGGCAAGTGAATTTCCTGATAAACGATTACTTTTCATTTTACAAAGTATGGAGGATCTTGACCTTTTTGGAACAGTGGATGCCGCCGTTTGTACACTTGATGGGGTGAATCATTTATTAAATCCACAATCATTACAGCGCGCTTTTGCGCGTGTGTCTTTATTTTTAAATAAAAAAGGTTTATTTCTGTTTGATGTAAACACGCCGTATAAATTTCGAACTACATTGGGCAATAATACATTTGTATACGATTATGACGAGGTTTACTGTGTGTGGCAAAACTCATTTGATGAGCAAAGAAAAATTTGCGATTTTGATTTGACATTTTTTGAGCCGGAGGGCTCGCTATTTAGGCGTTATGAGGAGCATTTTTCCGAGCGTGTCTATGCGGATGAGGAAATAAAAGAGGCACTTGTGCAAGCTGGGTTAAATCCACTAGCATGCTATGCAAGTTGGACATTGGATCATCCAGATCGAACGACACAGCGCGTGGTTTATGTTGCGCAAAAGCAGGAGAGTTGAAAATGGGAAAATTAATTAGAGCAATCACACAGGACGGTGCAGTGGCGGCCTATGCACTTGACTCGAAAGATATGGTGCAAAAGATTGTAGATATTCACCGTACTTCCGCCGTTGTGACGGCTGCATTGGGTAGGCTATTGTCCGGTGCGTCTATTATGGGTTCCATGTTGAAAGGGGAACATGACAGCATTACCTTGCGTATAAGCGGTGGCGGTCCAGCAGGTATCCTTTTGGCTGTGGCGGACAGTAATGGAAATGCACGTGGTTATGTGGAAAATCCCGTGGTTGAAATCCCTCTTAATGAAAAAGGAAAACTGGATGTTGGCGGTGCGGTTGGCAGACAAGGTGTTCTGCGGGTTTTAAAAGATTTGAATTTAAGAGAACCTTATGTGGGGAATACTCCCATTGTTTCTGGAGAGATAGCGGAAGATATTGCGCGATATCTGGCGTCCAGTGAACAGATTCCTTCGGTATGCGCATTGGGCGTTTTGGTCGACACAGATCTGAGCGTGAAGGCAGCTGGTGGGTTTATTCTACAATTACTTCCTGCGGCCGATGAGGGCATCATCACAAGGCTTGAAGAAAATATAAAAAAAATCCCCTCCGTTACAACGATGCTGGATGCAGGCAATTCGCCCGAAGATCTGCTTCATCGCGCATTAGAGGGATTCGAGGTTGAATTTTTGGATGAACGGACAGCCGCTTATACATGTGACTGTTCACGTGAACGAGTAGAAAATGCTCTGCATAGTATGCGGAATGAGGAACTAGAGGCCATGATTGCGGAAGATGGTGGGGCAGAAGTGCGTTGTCACTTTTGCGGAAAAACATATTCATTTGATGTAGAGGCATTAAGAAATTTAATGCATTAAATTCTAAAGAGAAACCCCTGGTTAATGATCTGTCTAGAAGACGACTATTAACCAGGGGTTATTTTTTGTTTATTGAATCCGTAGAGGATTAAACTGAAGTTGATCAGCTGAGATCAAATGGTATTCAATGCCATCGCGCACTCCCTGAACGGCATATCGACGCGCGCGACCGTGTAAATGCCCATAATAACATTTTGTAATATTGTGAGCTTTAAGTACATCTGTGATTTCTGTGCAAGAAAAATCCTGATATATTGGTGGATAGTGCAAGAAAACAATGGGTGAAACGCCGAGCTTTTCGGCCTCTAAAATGGATGTTTGCAAACGGCCTGCTTCACGTAGCAATATTTTCTTTTCCCCTTCACTATCATAGAACCAGCCACGTGTTCCACAGACGCCGATTCCATCTGCAGCATAGGCATTATTGTGGATGATAGAAAGCGTGTGAAAAGATTTGGTTGCCAAAAAGGTGCGCATTTTGGACATAGTGGACCACCAATAATCATGGTCTCCCTTCATCAGCAATTTTTGGCCGGGTAGAGCATCCAAAAAAGCGAAATCTTTGGTTGTTTCCTCCAAAGTCATAGCCCATGAGATATCCCCAGGAACCACGACAGTATCATCTGGATGGATATGTGACTTCCAGTTTGCTTCTAATCGCTCCATATAATCTTTCCATCCGCCGAAAATATCCATTGGTTTTTTCACGCTAAGCGAAAGGTGCAACTCGGCAATTACATATAAAGACATACCATCCTCCTTGCATGATAAGAAAAGGGTTTGATGGTTTCGACAAAAGAGGTCGGCCTTATAAAAGCCTAAAATAACACGAAATCAATTAATACCTAGTGCAGAAAAAATGGTTTTTTTCATCTCATCTTTATTGCACACACCTTTGAAGCGAACAGGCTTATCAAAAAGAGAGGCAATCTGTTTGGGTGGATTTGAGAAAGAAAGTTTTGCCAATTCACCAATCAGAGCACGCTGATCGCTAGGAATATTCTCTCCTTTAATAGAGCGAAGAACTTCACCAGCAAATTTGTAAGCACTAGCAGTAGAGGCAATAATCGTTTTGGAGGTATCTCCTGTTTTTTCACGATATTGCTGGTAGACGTTGACTGCCACTGCTGTGTGTGGATCAATTACAACGGAGTTATTTTCATACACTGAACGGATGGTTGAGCGTGTACCGGAATCATCACAGAAGCCAGCCCAAAAGTGTTCAGATAAACTCTTCTTAATCGTGTCATCCACTTCATAACGCCCGGTGGAAGATAAACTATCCATATAGTCGCGGATTTTGGCATCATCACAAGCAGAAAGATCATACAGCAAACGCTCTAGGTTGCTGGAAATCAAAATGTCCATAGAAGGCGAAATCGTTGTATAAAAAGGACGATTGCGATTATAGACACCCGTCTGTAAAAATTCAGTTAAAACGTTGTTGGCATTGGAAGCGCAAATTAGCTTTCCAATTGGAATGCCCATCTTTTTAGCATAATAGGCGGCAAGAATATTGCCAAAGTTTCCGGTGGGAACAACCACATTGATCTGTTCACCAGCAGAAATACGTCCATTTTTGATCAAATCACAATAAGAAGAGATATAGTAGACAATTTGTGGTACCAGCCGTCCCCAGTTGATGGAGTTGGCGCTGGAAAACACCATACCATGATCAGCCAATTCCTGCTTGATGGCAGAGTCCGTAAAAACCTTTTTTACGCCCGTTTGCGCATCATCAAAGTTACCACGGATGGCATTAACCGCAACGTTGTTGCCTTCTTGTGTGACCATTTGCAATTTCTGCATCGGGCTAACGCCGTCTTCTGGATAAAACACGAGAATACGTGTGCCAGGTACATCACGAAAACCTTCTAGCGCGGCTTTTCCTGTATCACCGGATGTGGCAACGAGAATGACAGCCGTTTTTTCCGGGGCCGTTTTTTTCATGGAAACAGACAGCAGGTGTGGCAAGAGTTGCAAGGCCATGTCTTTAAAAGCACAGGTTGGTCCATGCCATAGCTCTAATAAATAAACGCCAGACTCTAACTCATATAATGGCGCAATGCTTTCCGTTTCAAAGTGTTCGCGTGTATAGGCCTGTGAGACGCAGTCGAGTACTTCACCAGTTGAAAAATCGCCAAGAAAGCGATCAAGGATATCGCTTGCACGAGCAGTGTAGTCGGAATCGGTCAAAATATTCAGATCATTGTAGGAAAGCCAGGGCATATTTTCAGGGACGAATAGACCGCCATCCTCTGAAATACCGCGACTAATGGCAACAGATGCGTTTACAGATATCTGGTTGTTTCTGGTACTTGTATAATTCATCATTATCCCCCCGACGGGTATTTGTGGATAGGCCTTATTTTAGATCTATCCCATATGACTTACTAAAAAACGATACATAATTTATTGATAGCCATCTGCTGAAAAAGCATTCGGTAGATGACGAATATGACAATGAGCGAAATTTCCACTTGTCTCGGTGACAATTTCAATAATATCAAAACGTGGTTGCAATTCACTAGAATGGGTTGCAAGATAACATAATGCCGTTTTAATAATGCGGGTGCGTTTATGAAAATCGACCGCTTCACGGGGAAAAGCCCGGGAGCAGGAGCGAACAGAGCGAGTTTTTACCTCTACAAATGCAAGAAATGTAGCATCGGCAACAATGAGATCGATCTCTCCAAATTGGGTATGGTAATTCCTATGCAGAATGTGATAGCCCGCTTTTTTAAGATATTTCGCAGCTTCCTGTTCGCCCCTGGAGCCAATTTCATGTCTCTGCATAAATCTTTCGTTTTTCTTCTAGGTTGCGCAAAAAATAAGCGCGGTGAACAGGAGAGGGCCCATATTTTAAAATTGCTTGATAGTGCGCTTTAGTGGGGTAACCTTTATGTTTTGCAAATCCATATTGTGGATAGCGAGCATCCAATTCGATCATATAACGATCTCGGCTGACTTTAGCTAAAATGGAGGCTGCTGCAATGCAAGCGACCTTACCGTCTCCCTTAATCACACAACGTGTTGGAATGGATAAGGAAGGTAAACGGTTACCATCCACCAACGCAGCATCAGCTGGAATGGAGAGCGCTGCTACTGCACGTTGCATAGCAGCAAGAGTTGCCCCCAAAATATTTTTACGTGCAATTTCTTCTACATCCGCACTGATAATGGAATAGGAGAGAGCTTGTTCAACGATACGGTCAAAAAGTAACTCCCGTTTTTTAGCGCTTAGCTTTTTGGAATCATTTACGCCGTCAATGGTTTTTCCACGCGGTAAGATCACAGCGGCAACATAGACGGGGCCAGCCAATGGACCGCGCCCGGCTTCATCGATGCCGCAAACATTTTCAAAACCAGTTGCATAAAATTGCTTTTCTTCAGAGAGCCAGTCCATCGGTGTCCTCCGCCCATTCTAGGGAAATGCGCCCTAATTTACCAGAACGGTATTCTTCTAAGATAACATTGGCAGCGCGCTGAGTATCCGCTTCTCCTCCAGAAATAAGGAACCCTCTGCCTCTTGCTGCCTGTTCCAATAAAGAATATTTTTCCGCTTGCAAATTTTTGATTTTAAAGCGGGAGATAAGGGGGGCGCCATAGTGCGGAGCAAGGATACCAAGCAAATTAGCAGCCAATTCCTCCATGTCCAGTACAGTATCTTTAATTGCACCGGCAAAGGCTAATTTCTCGCCTACGGCTGGGTCTTCAAATTTCGGCCAAAGTACACCCGGTGTATCTAATAATTCGAATTCTTCTCTAGTGGCGACCCACTGTTTTCCTCGTGTTACACCTGGGCGGTTTTCAGTTTTTGCACGTTTTGCACCAGCTAAACGATTGATAAAGGTCGATTTTCCTACGTTTGGAATGCCAACAACTAAAACACGCAGGGCTTTATTCATTCCCCTTTTTAAATCATGTGCTTTTTTGTCATGCAAAATTGTCCGGAGAAGTGGGGCAAAATTTTTCATTCCTGCCCCACTTTTACAATCCAGCGCCGTAGGGAAAAGGCCATCTGCACGAAATTTTTCTATCCACCCAAAGGTTGCTGCTGGATCAGCTAAGTCAATCTTAGTCATGACCAGAATACGGGGCTTATTCGCACAGAGGTCATCCATTTCAGGATTACGACTGCTTTGTGGAATGCGGGCATCTACCAGTTCTGCCACGCAGTCCACAAGAGAAAGGTTCTCTTTAATCATGCGCCGGGTTTTGGCCATGTGTCCCGGGAACCATTGTACTTCCTGCATGTTTAAACGCTCTCTTTCTCAAGAAACGGCAATATCTGCTGTCTTCAAAACTTTAGAGTTGGGTAAAAAACGTAACACTGCATGCCCCAACACATCATTTGTCGAAATCATACCAATAGCGCCGCTACGGCTGTCCAACGAATTATTGCGATTGTCACCCATTACGAAAATGTGTCCAGCAGGTACGGTGGTAGGCATTGTAACAGGAGAAATTCCTTCAAAAGCAGTGGCCTCCCGTATATATGGCTCATTTAAAATATGTCCATTTACAGAGACCTCATGGGTCACATAATTAATATTAACGGTTTGTCCCGCTGTTGCAATGACACGTTTGATAATAGGATGTGTTTCTGCGGGCGCATAAAGAACAACAATGTCTCCTGCTTTAGGAGCGTAGCCCATTTCTAATAAAATGAGGCGATCATTATTCTGCAGTGTATTTGTCATGGAGGATCCATCCACACTGACTGTGCGGAAGATAAAAGAAAAACAGAGGATTAGAACAGTGATGATGCCAATCAGCATACCAATCCAGTCATAAACGCTCTGCGATATTTTGAAAGGTGTATTGGTGTTGTTTTCTGGGTATTCCTGTTCCATTGCCGTGATGCCTCCATGGGCCAATTGACTAGAAAGCCTGTTTTGTTGGGAAGAAAAAGCAGAAAAACGGTATTGTCAATGGATGATAAAATTAGAATATTTTTATGATGAAAGGCATTGTACAGATAATCATTTTAACAAGAAACACGATATTTTGTTTTCACCGTACATATTGCAGACGGAGAAAGGAAAAAAGGTTCCTGATAAAAAATAGGATGACGATGAGCGGCGTGAAAGAAACCGACATTGTCATCGCTTTTATTTTAAACGGAGTTTTAAAATAATTATTTATACCGCCGTTAGTAGTGCTTTTCTCTTTTGTTGTTGAAGTACATATGCTTCCTAATAAGGTGTATAAGAAAAAACGGATAAAGAAAAAAGGGACTATCGTCCCTCCTTTTACCGCAACTGATCTTTAATCTTAGCAGCTTTACCTACGCGTCCACGCAGATAGTAGAGCCTTGCGCGACGGACACGTCCGCGGCGCACAATTTCTACTTTTTGGACGTTTGGAGAGTGAATGGGGAAAACCCTTTCAACTCCTACGCCATAAGAGATACGACGCACAGTGAAAGATTCAGAAATTCCACCGCCACGGCGGGAAATAATGGCTCCTTCAAAAACCTGTGTACGTTCTCTGTCGCCCTCTTTGATGCGAACGGAAACACGAACGGTGTCTCCCACATTCAATTCAGGGACTTCGGTTTTCAGTTGGTCCTTAACGAACTGTTGTAGTTCACTCACTTGAAAATCGCTCCTTTATATGGCATTCGTGCTTGTTTATAACGAGCAGAGGACTGCCTGTTTTCATTCTCGGTTTCCCGGCAATGAAACCCCGCTGACGTGAAAACGCCGCGAAAATTCAATAGCCTTTATACTATAGCATAACGCAAGGAAAATGGCAAGGTAGGATTTTCCCGACATTAAGTGGTTAAATACGGTTTTATTTGGCGCCAGGCCTGTATTTTGGCGGGATAACCACCTCGTGCATTTGCGGGGCTAGTAGATGGTAGGCCAAAATAGGGGAGAACAATGTTTTTCGCTTGATATTTTCGATAAAAGTGAGCAGCGGCACCACCATTCAAAAATATGGCCTGTAAATCTGGGCAATGTTCGATGATAACCGTAAGATCCGTGGGTTGTTCTGCATGGATGGCGCTATCTGAAGAACCTACTCGTATGCAACTCTTTAAAGTATCCCATAAGGCAATCTTATGACGAAGTAGAAAAGGGTTTCTCTTTAGAATTTAATGCATTAAATTTCTTAATGCCTCTACATCAAATGAATATGTTTTTCCGCAAAAGTGACAACGCACTTCTGCCCCACCATCTTCCGCAATCATGGCCTCTAGTTCCTCATTCCGCATACTATGCAGAGCATTTTCTACTCGTTCACGTGAACAGTCACATGTATAAGCGGCTGTCCGTTCATCCAAAAATTCAACCTCGAATCCCTCTAATGCGCGATGA
>DOXU01000199.1 GCA_003518885.1 Oscillospiraceae bacterium | reverse complement strand
TGGAATCAGGCGGAACAAAGGCCGCGCGTCTATGATTATACTTTTCCCAACTGGGATCGGCCATCTTTTGAGTATCTCCTTCGTAGAGATACCCTTCACCCTTTTGGGTGATTCCAATCAGAAACGATTCATATTTTTCATCAGAAATATGAGAAATGACGGAACTTGCAGAAAGTAAAGAAACTGAATGCTCAGATGACATTCCACCAAACAAAACAGCCACACGCGTTTTTTTCAATATTATTCATCTCCGTAGCAGTATCCGATAGACTTTTAAAATACAAGGCAAGAGTCGTTACTCTTGCCACAATTATCGCTACCTATTTTAATATAGTAACACATCATCAGTGTTTTTACAATCTTCTTTAATCGACACTTTTTGTTTCAAAATTATCAACAAATTTTCTTTCAACTGTGCAAAAAGACTCTTGCAGTTTGCTTCGGAATATGGTATGATATTTCTTGCTTTCAACTATACGCCGCTGTGGTGGAATCTGGTAGACACAATGGACTTAAAATCCATCGGAATTTTTTTCCATGCCGGTTCAAATCCGGCCAGCGGCACCAATAAATAATCCGAACCTTTAAAAACAGAGCATTCTGTTGACAGAGGTTCGGATTTTTGGGTTTTAAAATGGACAGTAAATTTTTTCCGCATTAAACATCCATAATTTGTGAGCCGCTCTTTATTACCATAATATACACTCGACTCAATCCTCTGTTTTAAGCTTTTTCATGATGTCTCTATTGAGCGACTCGTGCCAAGCTGCCGTATATGTTTTCACATTACGCAACAATTCATCACAAAAGGCGGCTACATCCTCACCTGTAATTTCTAATACATGCTTTCCTTCTGCCACACCTGTTTCAAATAATTCTAACAAGCTCGTGAAAATCCGCATTATATCCATCCCTGAGCCCACCGCATAGTTCCACATATAATGTTGAATTTTATTAAATACGAATTTGTATTCTTTGGGTAGCGCTTTTACGCGCGCTTGCATTTGCTTATACTCGCGTTTCTCCTCCATCATTTTCTTTACATATTCCTGCAATCTCTTCATCGTTATCCTGCTCCTTTAGCCTATTCATTTTAGAAACGACAAACTCCCATTTGGCCCAAAAACGGTAAAGTTCCTCTCGGCCTACACAATTCAGTTGATAGAATTTACGAGGCGGCCCCATATCTGAAGGCTTTTTTCTAGTCTCTACTAGTTTATTTTTTTCAAGACGTATCAGGATAGTGTAAACTGTCCCTACTACAACATCAGTAAAACCAAGAGCATTTAGCTGTTGTGTAATTGCATACCCGTAGGTTTCTTCCCTGCCTATAATCTCGAGAACACAGCCTTCTAATATGCCTTTCAACATTTCCGTAAGATTTTCCAATGTTATCATCCCTTACTATAACGTATTACTTACTACCGGTATATAGTAGAATATTATAACAAAACCGTCAAGCGAAAATTCGCTATCAAAATTTTCTCTATCTATCTTATTATCCAATACACACAAAAGGAACTTCTCCCCCAAATTTTCATTTCCTCGTTTCCCAACTTACTGCATATTCCATTTTTATTGGGATACGCTATACTGACGATTTACCAGTAAACAGGGATCTTGGCTACCAAATTCCTCTCGACAACACAAGAGTTCTATGCTATGATAAATTTAGAATAAATGGAATGGGTGAAAAGATGCGTAAATAATCTATTTTTCGTCATAAAACAGAATGTCTTTCATAAAACGTATGATTGCGTTTTAATTCTGTTACCGAAAAGTAGAGGATACGTAAACTTGTGCCTAATGGTTTTATTTGGGCGCACTTTTTCTTAACGTAAATCTGCTTTCGGTTAAAGAAAGCAGATTTTTTTATTTTGAAGGTGAACTATATGCTGCAGATAAAGGACCTAACCATTACACACAAAAAAGATTTACGAACCATACTGGAAAATTTTTCTCTCACACTAAATGCAGGAGATAAAGCTGTTATCATTGGAGAAGAAGGAAATGGAAAATCCACATTACTCAAACTAATATTTGATGAAAAGCTTGTTCGTGATTATGTAGAATACAGTGGCGAAATCATAAAGAGCCGTCTCCATTTTGGCTACCTGGCCCAAGAACTTACCGAAGAGCAAAAGGCCAATAGTATTTTCACATACTGCTCTAAAATTCCCGGATTTCTGGATCAGGCGCCCAAAGAACTTGCCAAAATTGCATTCTCGCTTGGATTTGACCCATCTCTGCTTTATTCCGATCAAACAATTGCCACGCTTTCCGGCGGTGAGAAGGTCAAGTTACAACTTGCCGGTATTTTCATGACACAACCAGATGTTCTTCTTTTAGATGAGCCTTCCAATGATATTGACCTTGATACCCTTAAATGGCTAGAAAATTTTATCAACTCCTGTAATCTTCCCATTCTATTTGTCTCACATGATGAAACACTAATAGAAAACACAGCCAATGTTATTATTCATCTAGAGCAACTTCGCCGTAAAACAACACCGCACTATACCATCGCCAAGATGTCTTATCGTGAATATAAGAAACGACGATCTACTAAGCTTTCTCACCAAGAACAAATGGCTAAAAAAGAAGAAAGTGAATATAGAAAACAACAGGAAAAATTGACGCAAATTCAGTCAAAGGTTGAGCATCAGCAAAACACAATTTCCCGGGCGGATGCTCACGGCGGACGTTTGTTAAAAAAGAAAATGAGGGCAGTTAAATCCATGGGCAAACGTATGGAAAAATCGCACCAAAATAATACGCAAAGTCCTGACATCGAAGAAGCCATCATGTTACATTTTGATAAAGATATCACGCTGC
>DOXU01000132.1 GCA_003518885.1 Oscillospiraceae bacterium | reverse complement strand
TCAATAAAGACCATATCACTGGTGGTACTGACGTCCGAATTATTAGGTAGTGTGAATCATTGTGCCGCACGTTCAAATCTGCGCAACTCAACATTTTTTGCAAGCACGGTTTTAGAAATACTTTCGACCAAAACGGCGGCGGTTCTCAGAACGCCGCCCTTGATTTCCCATGTATCTACATATTTTATTTTGCCCCACTTTACTACCCGTGTTTGAAGTTTACACAGAATCTGGGATACACCCCCTCAAATTTGGCGAGAGTAAGGCCGGCGCGCCCTTGCCGCTTCCAAAAAGCTACTGGATCTCTTGCTGTTCTTTTTCCGCCTGTAACTGCTTTTTCTTTTCCTGAAGCTCCTAAATTTTCTGATTGATATCCAAAATCTGCTCTTCAACCGACTTCCGTACTCTGCGTGGCATACGCATTTTCCCTCCGTATTAATACGCTTCTACCATAACTTTTTTCCCTTTAAAAGCAAGGCTTAGATCGGAGTAATGGTGCTATGATAAAAATAACAAGTTCCATGATATGAGCAAAACGCAACAATGATACCCATCACTTAAAAACATCCAACCATATCCATAAAATTACAAGTATTATTGCTCATAATTGGTAGTGATTGAGCTTAACAAATTTTCCTCCAAATAAAGTTGAGCGGAATAAGCTGCATTTGCACCATCCGACATAGCCGTCATGATTTGGTAAAGCTGCTTCTTTCTCAAATCACCCGCAACAAAAGCGCCCGGAATCTTCGTCGTACCATTTCTATCCGCACCGACATAGCCATCAGGAAGCAAAAGTTCTTTGGGGATAAGTTTTGTGCTTGGGTTCATGCCGATATCAATAAAAACTCCGTCGACGCGGATGTCGTTCTCCGCCCCGGTTTCAGAATCTTTCACCCGAATACGCTCCACCTCGTCAGTGCCCAACATTCGACAGATTTCCTGATGGTAAAGCACGGAAACATTTTGCCTTTCAAGAGTCTGCTTTCTCAAGGAACATATAGCCGACAGGTGCGCCCCGTGATAAACCAAGGAGACATGCCTGCAAATTTCGGAAAGCGCAGCTGTATCTCCCACCGCAGTACTTCCTCCGCCAATCACCGCGACATGTCGATTACGGAAAAAATTCCCGTCGCACGTTGCGCAATAAGAAACGCCCCGACCCGAAAATCCTTTTTCGCCTGGAATTTCCAGCTTTTTACGTTCGGAACCAAGTGCAAGAATCACGGCCTTTGCTTCATACTGATTTGACTTGTGTTGTAACAGTTTTCCGCTCTTCATTCAGACAAAATACGGTTGCTTCTTCCATGACCACCTTTACTCCCGATGCTTTCACATGGGATTCAAAATCAGCCGCGAGTTCCATACCGGAAATGTTTTTAAATCCGGGATAATTGTCGATTTTGTAGGTCATGGCCGCCTGCCCGCCAAGCGACATTTTCTCAATGACCAGCGTAAACAAACCGGCCCTGGAAGTGTAAATTGCCAACGTAAGCTTCCATTGTTTTAAAGATAAAAAAAAGCAACCACACAGATACTGCATGGTTGCTTTTTCTTATAAAAATCAAAGCATACTCTCAATGATCGGATCAAGCTCTTCCGGCGTCACAGTCGGCTCATACCTTCCCTTCACAATTCCGTCTTGTCCGATTAGAAATTTAGTGAAATTCCATTTGACCTCGTCGCCTTCCAGATTTTCGGGATAATGTTCCTTTACTACGCTTTGAATTTTCCGTCCGCTTTCTTTTTCCAATTCAAAGCCTTTAAAGGGAGCAGCTTTGGTGAGGAATTTGAAAAGTGGATCGGCATTTTCCCCTCGCACATCAATTTTTGAAAACATTGGAAAAGTAACGCCGTAATTCAGTCTACAAAATGACGAAATTTCCTGATTGTTTCCCGGCTCCTGTGCAAGGAACTGATTGGATGGAAAGCCAAGGATCACGAAGCCACGGTCCCTATATGTCTGATAAAGTTTTTCACGCCCATCATACTGAGGGGTAAATCCGCATTTGCTGGCTGTGTTCACGATCAGCACGATCTTCCCTTTATACTCGGAGAGCGATACTCTATTCCCTTTGATATCGTTCACCGCAAAATCATAGATACTCATGGTGGTTACTCCTTTCTAACTTAATTTCTAAATTTAATTTTTGAGATACCGAATTCTGGTGAGCCTTTCTCACGCCGAAATCCGTCATTGTCTTAAATGACCAGAGTCGGAGGAGCATAAACCCTCGTGGCCAGTTCGGAGTCAAGCAGATAAAGTCCTTTTGCATCTTTACCAAACAGGTCATACTTTTTAACGACGTCTTCAGTATTCTTTTCCTCTTCGCCTTGTTCCTTTACAAACCAGTCAAGGAACTGCATCGTGCGAAAGTCCTTCTGCTCATAGGCAACAGCATAAATACTATTGATCGATGCTGTAACTTTTTTCTCATGCTCAAATGCAGCGTTGGCCGGTTCACGGAAGTCTTTAAAAATTTTATTCGGTGCTTTTACATCCTGTAAAACGACCTTCTCGTTGTTATTCAACAAATATTTTACAAACAACATGGCATGGTCGCGCTCTTCCTGAGTCTGAACGTAAAACCAATTGCCAAAGCCGTTAAGGTTCTGGTCTGTATAATAGCTGTAAATATCCAAATAAAAGTACGCGGAATACCATTCCATATTAATCTGTTTATTCAATAGGGATACCAATTCTTGATTCAGCATTTTTATCGTCTCCTTTTGTATATGATACTTTGGTACGAAGTTAATTCAAGTAAGAGAAAAGCCGCCGTCCACAAGGATAAATTGACCGGTCGTATAGCTGCAGGCGTCCGATGAAAAAAACAAAATCGGTCCATTCAGCTCTCCCTTGTTGCCGGGTCTGGAAGCAGGACAAAGAGCGCTGTAAGTGTTTAAAAACTCCTGGTGTTTAAACAGTGTATCCTGCGTCATTTCTGAAAGGAAAAGACCGGGTCCCAGAGCGTTAACCGTAATGCCATACTGCGCATAGCTGGCCGCCATGCCTTTGGTCAACCCAACGACTGCCGCTTTGGATGCGTTATATACATGGCGAACCAACGCATCCACCTTGTCTGCGAGAACCGCGTTGACCGAGGCGATATTGACGATTCTGCCGTATTTGCGCTTTTTCATCTGAGGAACAATATACTTGCTCATCAGATAGATGCCTTTAACGTTAATGTTCATGGAATTATCCCACTGTTGTGTGGTGAGAGATTCCACAGATCCTCCCTGAGCGACACCCGCGTCATTCAACAAAATATCGATTTTTTTATACTGGCTAAGCACGGTATCCACGGACGCTTTCACGCTCTCCTCGTCAGATACATCGCACACTACGGCAATTGCATGATGCCCCGCGTTGGCAATCTTTTTCGTCATGGCGTCCAGCTTTTCTTTTCTGCGCGCCAGTAACGCGAAGTCGGCACCTGCTTCGGCATAAGCCATCGCGGCGTCGGCGCCGAGGCCGCTGGAAGCGCCGGTAACAACGGCAACTTTGCCGGATAAATCAAATAAATTTATTTTAAACACCTCGATTAGGCACTATAACTTTCGTTACAGTCTTCAGACTTTTATAGATCGAACCGTTACACTTAAAACTTATGATACATTTCCTTTTTTACACCGCAAACAGGACACTTCTCCGGCGCTTCATCCAAAACGGTGTTGCCGCAGACGGGGCAGACATAAATTGCTTTCAATTCAATATCCTTGCCCGCTTTCACCGCATCCAAAGCCTTTTGAAAGAGCTTTGCATGAAGTTTCTCCGCTTCCCATGCTCCGTGAAAAGAACGTTTCGCGCCAGCTTCGTTCTGAAACTCTGCCGTGTTCAGATAAACCGGATACATCTGTTCCACTTCATGCAGTTCGCCGTTGATTGCGCCCTGCAGGTTATCCGCCGTCTTGCCCATACCGAAAACGCCGCCTGCAGTCACCGTGGCATCTGCAGTGCCTCCGTCGATTTCACGGAAATGATTGGTTGCATGCACTTGCTCAGCATAAGCGATAGCCTTGAACAGTCTTGCCACATTCGGAAAACCTTCTTTTTCCGCCATATCTCCCCAGATCAGGTAACGCATATGTGCCATACTCTCACCGCCGTATGCGCAATGAAGGAAATCAGAAGACATT
>DOXU01000266.1 GCA_003518885.1 Oscillospiraceae bacterium | reverse complement strand
ATGCTGTTACGGTCTACGAGGCCTTTCACACCGCGGGCGGTGTCATGATGTATGGAATTCCTGAATTCCGTCTGCCAAAACGTGTGGTGAAGAAAGAAGTGGACACCCTGTTAAAACAAGGGGTGACCATTGAAATGAACGCCGTAATTGGTCGGTTGTATTCCATTGAGGAACTTTTCCATGAAGAAGGCTATGAGGCCGTATTTTTGGGCACTGGCGCGGGTTTGCCGCGATTCATGAATATTCCAGGCGAGTCGAGAGTAGGGGTCTATTCTGCTAACGAATTTTTGACCCGCATTAACTTGATGAAGGCCTATAATGAAAAATATGACACCCCACTGAAAAAATTGGGAAAAGTGGCTGTTGTGGGTGGCGGAAATGTGGCAATGGATGCAGCACGCAGTGCCAAAAGATTGGGTGCAGAAGAAGTTTACATTGTTTACCGTCGTTCGGAAGCTGAGTTGCCGGCCCGTGCTGAAGAGGCTCACCATGCCAAAGAAGAGGGCATTATTTTCAAATTTTTGACCTCTCCGGTGGAGATTCATGGGGATGAAAAAGGTATTGTCAGAGCCATTGAGTGCGAGGAAATGGAATTGGGTGAGCCAGATGAGTCTGGTCGTCGCCGTCCAAAACCAAAGGCAAACTCTAACTTTGAAATTCCAGTGGACACCGTGATTATGGCCATTGGGACGACACCAAACCCATTGGTTACCTCTACCACACCGGGACTGGATACCGACAAACGTGGTTGCATTGTGGCAGATGAAAATGGAAAGACAAGTCATTTGGCTGTTTATGCTGGCGGGGATGCCGTTACGGGGGCAGCAACGATTATTTTGGCAATGGGTGCTGGCCGTAAAGCCGCCCATGCTATTGATGAATATATTCAGAAAAAAGGCAAAAATTAAAAACAGATTGCCTTTTTAATCAAAAACGGCGCGGTGACTTTTGGGTTGCGCGCCGTTTTTATTCCCAAAAAGGTACCTTGCAAAAGGGGATGAAAGCTTGGAAAAAATTGCGATCATTTCGGACATTCATGGCAATGTGACGGCTTTGGAGGCCGTCTTACAGGATATAGAACGGCATGGAATCACCCGTATTTTCTGCCTGGGGGATTTGGTGGGAAAAGGTCCGCGGGATGCGGAGGCATTTGACCGTTGTATGCAAAAATGTGAAGCCGTTATTAAAGGAAACTGGGATGACTATATCAGTCGCCAACACAGCAAACGATCCGTCACTTGGTATAAGGAGCAGATGGGGGCAGAGCGCCTTGCCGCTTTGGACGCCCTTCCCGGACAATTGACTTTTTATCTAAGTGGGTTGCTCGTCCGATTAGTGCATGCGCATCCGGACAGCCTTTTTCACCGCATTTATTCACGTGCGCTTCGAAAAGAAAAGGAGAGTATGTTTTTGCCGCCGAAGCTGCCAGGAAAAGTACAGATCAATCGGCCTTCGGATTTAGTCGGATATGGGGATATTCATCACGCTTATATTGAGAGCTCTGACGGCAAAACGCTCTTTAATTGTGGTAGCGTGGGGAATTCTTTGGACTTGATTACGGCCTCTTATGCGGTGCTAGAGGGAGAATATGGGGCACAAACACCTGCTCCCTATGGAGTCTCATTCTATCGGGTGCCTTATGATATTGAAAAAGAAGTGAAAGTCGCCAAAGAAAGTGGGATGCCTTTCCTAAAGCCCTATGTACAGGAACTGCGTACGGCGAAGTATGGGCGGTTTGAAATAACTGGTTGACAGAAAAGCACACAGATTATATAATAAAAAATAGTCTGCGAATTGGCTGATCAGCAAAAATGCTGGTTTTTCAGCCTGCTTGGCTTCGTAGCTCAGTTGGATAGAGCGACCGCCTCCTAAGCGGTAGGTCATCGGTTCGATTCCGATAGGGCACAGTACGAAGCACAGTCTTGATGGCTGTGCTTTTTTGGAAATCACATTGCACATTCTAAAAAGTCTTAAAGATTAAAAATGAGTGCAATCGCATTTTTGCGGGTGCTGGATTTGTCTAAAAGGAGATTACGCGATGCAAGCCTTCACAGCCGTTTATTTGCCAGGCTGGTTGATTTTCATTGGCGGTATGCTGATCATTAGCAGCGTGAATGCAGCGACGGTGCAAGCCATGGTGAATCGGGCCGGGCGTTCGAATACGCAGCTCTGGTATATGAAACCGGGTATTTTTGTGCATGAGCTGTTGCACGCGGTTGTTGCGCGGCTTTTCGGATTACAAGTGACTAACTTTTCCATGCGAGCTGATGTGGTTAGTGGCAGCGCAGCGCATGTCAGTCTGCGGTACAATCGACGCTCGCCTTGGGCACAACTGGGATTATTTCTGTCCAGCAGTGCACCTGTCTGGGGCATCAGTACCGTGTTGCTGATCATGGGACGATGGGCCTTTTTTCCGACAGATGGCCGGCTTTGGCCAGTCTTAACTGCCGCCACGAGTCTGAATGAAAAATGGCTCGCGATGCGCGGCTTGATTCAGATCAACTGGGTTTGGTTTGCGGCTTTTATCGTCACGGCCTTGGTGCCGACGCCAGGCATTGCGCTTTCAGCTCAGGATCTGCGCAACATGTGGCGGAGTGCCCCGATCGTGTTCTTGCTGACAATCGTGATTTTTTATGTTTTTTTGACGTTTTGGCCAGCTGGATTTGCTTGGTTGTCGCTGTTGAACTTGAATGTGTTATTGTTCGATGCGATTATGCTGCTTTTCAGTATCTTGATTTGGTTACTGGCAAGCATTTTGTGAATGAATGTTGACAAGTGAGAGGGCAAATGTGCCCGATGTCATAATCTATAAGTGAAGCCTTTTGTTCTTTAGTAGGGGGAAGACGATGATTGCGCCGCAAGCGGAGACAATTATAAAGGAAAAATTTGGCTATTATCATTTTCGTGCTGGTCAAAATCAGGCCATCAGTCGCGTTTTGGCTGGTGAAAGCACGCTGGTTGTGATGCCAACAGGCGGCGGGAAATCGTTGTGTTATCAGATTCCAGCGATGTTGTTGTCGGGATTGACGCTCGTGGTGTCGCCGCTCATCGCGTTGATGAAGGATCAGGTGGATGCGCTGAA
>DOXU01000198.1 GCA_003518885.1 Oscillospiraceae bacterium | reverse complement strand
CCGCAGGCGGAACGCCGGAGGAGCTTGCGTCCAGGCTCAGCCTGGCAGACGCAGTCTGGTTAAATTCCGGGCCAAGCGGTGCCCAAAGTGGGCAACAACTGCTGCAACAAAGCAGAAAATTTTTCCGGGCAAAGTGGTGCGTCTTCCTTAAACCAGCAGATTAATGCTTGCACAATGCCCCCTGTGCAAAACGCATTGACATAGGAACACACCTGCTTTTTCTGACAAGTGGACACCATCTTACGGGAAAAATCAGAAAGGGCAGCCGCAATCCCCTGTCGCAAAATCTCCTCTTGCCCCTGCGCAATCAACAACCGCAACTTGACCCGATTCTGCACAAAGAAATCGGAGAGAATCTCCGTGACCTCTACCAAAAACACCGCCTTCGTCTTCTCTAGCCGCAAAAGTGTCTCTTGATACCGCTGCGCTACCCAAAAAGACAAAATATCCGCCTTTTGATTGAAAAAATGATAAAACGTCTGTCTGGACAAATCCGCTCGCGCACAAATGCCTTTGACACTGATCTTCTGATAAGGCATCTCCTCCATCAACGCCCAAAGCGCCTCTATCAACCACGCCCTGGACTGCAAGGCAATCCTATTTTCTCCTGTATACATGGACAATTTCCCCCTTTTGTACAAGTTACCCCTAATACATTGACAGGTGTAAAAGTTAAGCCTATTCTAATAGAGATTCCATTACCTGTCAAACAGAAAGGGCTTTTTTATGACAATTTTTTATTTTAGCGCTACCGGCAATAATCTCTATGTGGCCAAAAGTTTAGGCGGCAAAACCTATTCGATCCCTCAACTTTTAAAAGAAACCAAGCGGACCTTCTCTGATGATAAAATTGGGCTGGTTCTTCCTGTTTATTATTTCACGGTTCCCCCTTACATTCAGGATTTTTTGAATCAAGTCACCCTGAAAACCCCTTATCTTTTTGCCATTTTAACCTATGGGATGTTCTCGGGGACCGCTGCTACCTGGCTTCAAAACTGGGCAAAACGAAAAGGACAGGCTTTTGCTTATTTGAACCACATTCAAATGGTGGACAATTATTTGCCGGGTTTTGATATGCAGAAACAAATGGACACCGAACCGCACAAACACATTGAAGACAAAATTGCAGCCGTTAAAGCTGATCTTGATCAAAATGTTCATTTTGTCCGCCAAGACAGCCCCTTTATGCATCTATTCGGTCGCCTTATCGCCCCAGCCAGCTCACCCAAAAATGACCAAGTCTCTTCCCGCTATCAAGAAGGATTTGAGCACCGATTTACAGTGGATGAACACTGTGTAGGCTGCGGCATTTGCGCAAAAGTCTGCCCCGCCAGCAACATTCAAATGCAGGAAAATCGTCCACACTACACGGACCACTGCGTCGCCTGTTTAGCCTGTACGCAAAATTGCCCTCACCAGGCCATTCGCATGAAAGGCGAAAAAAATGACGTGCGGTTCCGCAACCAACACGTCTCTTTAGCCGATCTGATCGACGCCAACAACCAGGCTGCGCCTGGACACAAGCCCAAAGTGGCAGAATGAAAACCAAAATCTCGGTGCTGGAAGACACAGGCATAGCCTGCCAGACTGCGTCCGCCCGGAAGGTCT
Source organism: Oscillospiraceae bacterium (assembly GCA_003518885.1). Lineage (GTDB taxonomy): Bacteria > Bacillota > Clostridia > Oscillospirales > Ethanoligenentaceae > Ethanoligenens. Next base: position 4,416 of record DOXU01000198.1, on the reverse strand, counting down.
ATCGCAGCAAAGGGAAACGCACATGCACCGAAGAAAAAATGATCTGTACACCGCCGGGCACAGCCCGGTTTTTAAGCCTCTCCGGCATGCTGCCTTCGAGGGGACTTTACCGCAGCAAAGGGGAAAAAAGCATCTGCACACCAACAGAAAACGGAGGATGCATTAAGTGCCAGATACAAGCCCAAAGCAGCAAGGTACCATAGAACTGAAGACGGACAACAAACAGCTGCCGGAAAACTTCCCCGTAGGCGGAACGCCGGAGGGCGCGGAGCCCGCGCTGGCAAGCCTCTTCGGCATGCTGCCTTCGGGGGCTTTACCGCAACAAGAGGAAAAAGCATCCACACACCAACAGAAAGCGGAGAATGCATTAAGTGCCAGATACAAGCCCAAAGCAGCAAGGTGAATCCGAGAAACCACAGAGCTGGAAGATGGACAAAAAATAGCTACCGGTAAAGCCCAAGCTGCGATAGATCCTTCCGGGAGGCAGAATGCCGGACGGCCTAAAAGCGGACTGCGTCCGCTATTTATATTTGTGTAATAACGCTTGGGGAATATGACAATAGTCATGCGGGTGTTTATCTAACCGATCCTGATGCTCATCGGCACTTTGGATATAATGAACAAGTGGAAGGACCTCCACAACGATTTTATCTCGGTCCGCCCTATTCTGTATATACTGTCTGGCAGCCGCCAAATGTTGCGGTACTTTACTATATACCCCTGTGCGATATTTTTTTCCCCGATCAATCCCTTGCTTATTCACACTATAAGGGTCAATGATCTCAAAAAAATAAGCCATCAGCTGAGAAACCGTTACAATTGCAGGGTCAAATTCCGTCTTTACGCATTCGACATACCCATCATACTCGCCCTGGAGCGTAGAAGAATCCCCATTTGCTCGGCCCGCTTGCGTATGAACAACCCCTCTTAGCGTCTTGATAAACGCCTGGACTCCCCACAGGCAACCCCCTGCAAAATAGATTGTTTCTGTCATCCTTTTCCTCCTTTCGTTGAACGGATATCCCCCGCTCTTACTTTGCTGTTTTGGGCTTAAAACCGGGCTGCGCCCGGCGGAAAACCATAGAACTGAAGACGGGCAACAAACAGCCACCGGGAAGCCCCGTAGGCGGAACGCCGAAGGGCGCGGAGCCCGCGCTGGCAAGCCTCTTCGGCATGCTGCCTTCGAGGGTGCTTTCCCGGTAGCAATCTGTTTTTTTTAACCATTCTCCGTAGGCGGAACGCCGGAGGGCTTAAAAACCGGGCTGTGCCCGGCCGGAGGGCTTAAAAACCGGGCTGTGCCCGGTGGATGACATAAAAATTGAACTTTTTTCCTGCTCTTTGTGATTTTAAAGGCCCAATAGTTGTTTCTTTTTAAGAGTGAATTCCTCTTGGGTTAAGATCCCGTCGTCCATTAAACTTTTGAACTCACGTAACTCATCAGCGGTTGATTTTTGTGGGGTTGCTTGGGTAACAGTTTGTTGTGGCTTTATAAATTCATTTCGTGCTTTCTTGATGGCGTCAGCCATAATGGGAGCCGTTTCTTTTGTTACACTGTTGATTTGGGTTATCACAGCGCCATTTACAATGGAGATAGAACCAAGAATCAATCCTTTTTGATAGTTAACGGAGTTAACCATATCTAAGGGAATCTCTGTAAATCTGATCCCATACATAAGCCCTTTATCTATAAATAGAACACGCATATCTGTGCAGAGCATCAGGACGGTATTGCCGTTCACAGTTCCACTTGTTGCATATTTTACGACTTCATTATCTGCCAGAATACCCGGCAAAGCGACCACTTCTTTTTTGGTACCAAATAGATTCGAAACACCGGCCGCTTTAAATTGATCTTGTATGATAGCCAGTTTTTTTTCAGTCGTCTCTTTTTGTTTCACCTTTGCTTCATTCAGCATCTTTTTTTGTTTTGATCTTGCTTCATTTGTAATTTCTTTTTGTTTTGCCTTTACGTGCTTCGCTCTTTTTTTCTGTTCGGCTTTTTCTTGATTTGCCTTTGCTTTTTGTTGTTCTTTTTCTTTTTTCAATTCTGCTTTTATATCCGTAATGGGTGATCCGCTTTCAATAATATCCCGAATATCCTGAACAGTGTGAAAGTGGCAATAGTCGATTCCTGCACCGCCTTTAATGCCGGCCTTCAAAGCACATTGTTGATCAATTTTACCATCACTTGTGCGAAAGGTAGGCTCTAATGCTTTTATTTTGTTTCCACAAATACTGCAGGTATTTGCCATAATACAAAACTCCCTCAAATATAGCAGCTTTTACCGTCAATCAGGATTTGGACGTCTTATTTTTTTAGAAATGGATACCAGAACTTATGGTAGGTTGTCTTTAAAAGAATGGGTTTATCTGATCAGTTTTTCCTGCCATATTCATCCACTGCAAGACATAATCTTACAATTATTATAGCAGAAAATGTCGAAAAAAGAAATATTATGGGAATAGGAAGGAATCCCCAAAGGCTTTCCCTTCTAAATAAGGAGGGGGGCTCTTTTTCCATTTTTATTCTAATGTGTTGCGCTTATGAACCTGTTTTGTAGATGTAGGCTTAAAAAACAAAAAAGGCCTTGAAAAATCAAGGTCTTTTTATTTGGGTAATTAGATTGAAAGGATTGCGCTGTTTTCAGAAAAACAAAAGGTCTTCTTTTGGTGTGTGCGGTTTGTTCAGATGGCGACTTCTTGGGGTTTTCCACCCAGGCCGGCGCAAACAGCTTTGGCTTCATCCAGATAGAAAATTTCAAAAACCCCATCGCCGACAGAGTAGATTTTTTTCAAAGCAGGCATGATCTCCAAGGCTTTTGCCTGGGTTTCTGCATTGGTAGCAAAAGCGACTTTCCCGCAAATGCGTAAGGTTTTGCCTTTGCCGTCAAAGCAGGAGATTTCCACCTTGGGGTTGGCAACCATTTGTTTGCACATAGCTTTTTTGTTGTTGGTGCAAAGGGCCAGTTTGCCGTTGTAATCCATAACAAATCCCATTGGGCGAACATGAGGTTGATCCCCGTCGGTTGTGGCCAAATAAAATACGCCCGCCTTATGCAAAAATTCTAAAATTTCTTTCATATTAAATAAACTCCTTTTCTCCTTTTTCTTGTCTTCAGGTTTGCCCTGTGCTATCATTATAGAATAAAAGTAGAAAAATACAAGTACGAATAAAAAACGTACTCAGTATCATAAAACATACTATAAGAAAGGAAAGCAAGCAATATGGGGGTTGCAAAAGGGAAAAAAGTGGGTCAAACGGAGGATGGACGGCTTTGTCCCATTCGGTACATGACGGATGTTTTCGGTGGAAAGTGGAAATTGCCGATTATTTGCATGTTGTCCAGTGGCAAAGCGCTTCGTTATAGTACGATCAAAAGGCGGTTGGGGGACATTACGAATGTGATGTTGTCGCAATCTTTAAAGAGGTTGGAGGCAGCGGATATTGTGTCCAGGCGACAGTATAATGAGGTGCCGCCGCATGTAGAATATGCTTTAACAGAAAAGGGAAAGAGTGTTTTGCCTGCGCTGGGGCAGTTGGCCGGTTGGGCGGCCCAGAGTATGCAGCAAGAGACGGCTTGTGAGAGTAACTGTGAGCGGTGTATTTCCACGGAGTAAGAGACCGGGTAGCTGTTTTTTTAAAGGGGAAGCGCTTGGCGGGTCTTTTTGTGTGGGTAAAAAGGAAGGAGTTGCGATGAAATTACGGACCATATCGGAGCGGATTGCCTATTTTCCTGCGACGACGCAGCCGTTGTCTGCAGATGTCGGCCTTGTGCGAGGGGATCGATTTTGTTGGGTTTTTGATGTGGGAAATAGTCAAGAGGTGGTCAAGGCGTTGCAAGAACAAGAGGGGGAAAAGCAGATCATCTTGTCTCATTTTCATCAAGACCACACGGCAAACCTGGCGCAAATTCCCTATCAGCAGTTGTATTGTGGGGCGTACACAAGGGAGAAATTGCAAAAAGGGACGGTCATTCAATCGCCTTTTTCCTGTGAGGATGGGGTCAAACTCACGCTGTTTCCTCTTCCGGCGGTGCATGAAAAAGGGGCCGTTGGCCTGGAGGTGAACGAGGAATATGCCTTTTTGGGGGATGCCGTTTATGGGGCAAGAAAGAAGGGGAAGGTAGCCTATAACTTAAATTTTGTCAAAGACACGATTGAGATACTAGAAAAGTGTCGGGCCTCTTCTTTTTTACTCAGCCATACGGCTGCTTTTGTGTACCCCAAAGCGCAGGTTTTGGCCAGATTAAAGGCAATATACGCTTTGCGCACGCCGGGGGAGGCATACTTGTTTTTAAACCCGCACACCGCGCAGTTTTAGGTCCTTCGGCCGGGCGGGCAGGCCTCTCCGGCATACTGCCTTCGAGGAGGCCCGGCAGCAGTGTGCCTTTTTCAACCGTTCTCCGCAGGCGGAAC
>DOXU01000148.1 GCA_003518885.1 Oscillospiraceae bacterium | reverse complement strand
GTCGAAAGTGTGGATGTGACACCAATTCATGACGCCTTGAGCAAAGGGTATATCCCGGTAGTTGCCACAATGGGTGCTGGGACAGACGGAAAAGTTTATAATATTAATGCAGATACGGCCGCCGCTCGTATTGCGGCGGCGCTGGGCGCCGAAAAGCTGATCTTATTGACAGATATTCGTGGATTGCTTCGGGATAAAGATGATGATTCTACATTGATCCCGGTTGTCAATGTTAGCGAAGTGCCCGCTTTAATTCGGTCGGGTATTATTTCTGGTGGAATGATTCCGAAAATTGATTGTTGCGTCGAGGCTGTTAGACGAGGTGTGCGGCGGGCGCATATCATCGACGGAAGACGTCCACATGCAATTTTGGTGGAAACGTTTTCAGATAGCGGCATAGGGACGATGTTTAAATAAATCTGTATTGGACCCGTGTCCATGAGCAGAGTGAACAAGGAGCGATTCAAATGGACTTTGCACAAATAAAAGCAGATTATGACCAATATGTGATGCACAGTTATGGCCGTTTTGATGTAGCTTTGGTTTCCGGTAAAGGGGCAACAGCTAAAGGCGTCAATGGGCAAACTTATATCGATTTTGGTAGTGGAATCGGTGTAAATGCATTGGGCTTTGCCGATGAAGAATGGGTAAAAGCGGTTTCTGAACAGGCAAACAAGTTGGCGCATATTTCCAATCTGTATTACAGCCCAGTGCAGGCAGAATGCGCCAAACTCTTTTGTGAGAGTACCGGATTTTCTCGTGTGTTCTTCTGCAACTCTGGCGCGGAAAGTAATGAAGGTTTAATTAAACTTGCAAGAAAGTATAGTTTCGATAAATACGGGAAAAACCGTGGTATTGTTGTTTGTCTGAAAAACTCTTTTCACGGACGTACGGTGACAACACTTGCCGCGACAGGACAAGATGTTTTTCACAACTATTTCTTTCCTTTTACAGAGGGTTTCCGCTTTGTAGAAGCTAACAATGTAGAAGAGCTAAAGGCAGCTTTACAGGATGATGTTTGTGCGATTTTGATGGAAGCCGTACAAGGAGAAGGTGGGGTTCATCCACTGGATGCATCTTTTGTAAAAGCGGCAGCGGAATTAGCAGAACAAAAAGATATTCTGCTTTGCTTTGATGAGGTGCAATGCGGTATTGGTCGCACAGGCAACATATTCGGGTTTGAGCATTTTGGGGTGAAACCGGATATTATTTCTTGTGCAAAAGCATTGGCCGGTGGATTGCCAATGGGGGCTGTCCTTTGTAACGAAAAATGCAAAGATGTCTTCACACCTGGCACACATGCCAGCACATTTGGTGGAACACCAATTTGTTGCGCGGCAGCGATTCAAGTACTTTCCCGTGTGACCAAACCAGAATTTTTACAACAGGTGCGTGAAAAAGCGGCGTACATTCGTTCGAAATTGGCCGAGCTGCCAGGTGTTCATAACATCCGTGGTCTTGGGTTAATGATTGGATTTGATGTGAAGGGCGTGGAAAGTAGTGCCGCTGTAAAATTAGCAGCAGAACGTGGATTGCTGATGCTGACGGCCAAGACTTCTTTCCGTATGTTGCCACCACTGACTATTACAAAAGAGGAAATTGATGCGGGCTTGCACATTTTTGTGGATGTGCTAAAAGACGCGAGAAAAGCATAAAACGTTCTGAAATTGATTGATGGATATAGAGAATATTCGACTTTCCAGGAGGCGACTAAAACATGAAAAATTTATTGAAACTGTTAGACCTTTCCGAACAGGAAATCTTAAATATTTTGAACCTTGGCGATCAACTTAAATATGAGCTTAAGCATGGCATTGCACACCCGCGTCTGGCAGGAAAAGCGCTGGGTATGATTTTTGAAAAAGCGTCTACGCGGACGCGTGTCTCCTTTGAAACAGGTACGTATCAGTTGGGTGGTCACGCCTTGTTTATTAGTGCGCAGACTTCGCAAATTGGACGTGGTGAGCCTATACAGGATACGGCTAGGGTTCTTTCTCGTTATTTAAATGGGATTATGATTCGTACATTTGCACAGGAGGAAGTGGAGCAATTAGCAAAGTACTCCAGTATTCCAATCATTAATGGGTTGACTGATTTTGCACATCCATGTCAAGTATTAGCCGATTTAATGACCGTGCGTGAGTATAAAGGGCGCTTGAAAGGCTTGAAGCTTTGCTTTATTGGAGATGGTAATAATATGGCCAATTCTCTGATTGTGGGCGGGTTGAAAGTAGGTATGGAAGTGTCAGTGGCCTCACCAGAAGGGTATGAACCTGATCAACAGGTTCTTGATTTTGCCAAGGAACACGGCGGGTTTACATTAGTTCGTGATCCATCAGAGGCAGCCAAAGACGCCGATGTTGTTATCACTGATGTTTGGGCATCTATGGGCGAAGAGCAAGAAGCGGAGAAGAGAAAGAAAGCATTTGCTGGCTATCAGATCAATCAGAAGGTTATGGATGCAGCCAAGTCGGATGCTATGGTACAGCACTGTTTGCCTGCACATCGTGGAGAAGAGATCACGGCGGATATTTTTGAGGCACATGCCGATGAAATCTTTGAAGAAGCGGAAAATCGTCTTCATGCTCAAAAGGCCGTTATGGTTTTGTTGATGGAATAAAGGAAGATAAAAGAGAAGGGAAATACCTCCTCTTTTTTTATTTGATAAACCATATTACAATATGGCGTGGTTTTGGATGAAACGAAAGATAGGAAAGAATCCATTGTAATTCTTCTTCAACTGTTTTATGATAAAATTGTAAAGAGCGTTGGCTTTTTGCATTTCCTGCAGATGTATACGATACGGCCGGTACATTTGTTTGGATGACGTTGTTTTAGTTCTGATTGGAGCTGACTGTGTGGCGTGTATACTCCGCGCGGGAAGAATTGTCGGAAGTCGATTGGATTTTCCGCGCCTTTTCTCCTCACGGGGGGAAAAGGCGCTTTTTCTGCGCAAAAAGGAAGGAAGACCGTTTTTATGGAAAAACGAATGGGTGTCGTCGGCATTGTTGTAGAAAATTTGGAGAAGGCCGCCGAAATCAATACGGTTTTACATAATTACGCGGCGGTAATTGTTGGCCGCATGGGCATTCCTTATCGAGAACGTGGGGTATCCGTCATTTCCTTGATTGTGGATGGAAACCATGATCAGATTAGTGCCATGACAGGGAAACTTGGTAGAATTCGTGGTGTGACCGTTAAGACAGCACTGGCCAAAGGTCGTGCAGCAGAAAAGGATGGATAAGATGGACTATTTGGAACAATATCAAAAAGAGTTTGAAAAATATGATCAAATGGATCATGATTTTATTGATGATGAAAAGATTTGGAAACAGCTTAGAGCGGCTGAAAACCCGACAAAAGAGCAAGTACGTGCTGTGTTGAAAAAAGCAGAAAAAACGGTACGTCTGGATCCAGAAGAAACGGCCATTTTGCTTCAAAACAAGGACCCAGAAACTTTGGAGGAAATGTTTGCTCTTGCACATAAATTAAAACAAGAGGTCTATGGTGATCGCATTGTTTTCTTCGCGCCACTCTACATTAGTGATGAATGCGCAAATGACTGCAAATATTGTGGCTTCCGCAGTAGTAACCATATGATGGAGCGGAAAACACTCTCCATGGAGCAAATTGATGAAGAAGTCCGCACCATGATTAAAGAGGGACAAAAACGGACTGTATTGGTGTACGGGGAATCCCCACATACAGGCATTGATTTTCTTTGCAAGTCTGTTAAAAGAGTTTATAGCGTAAAAGAAGGAAACGGGGAGATCCGTCGTGCCAATATTAATGCGGCTCCGCTTTCAGTGGATGAATTGCGCCAGTTGAAAGAAGTGGGAATCGGAACCTTCCAGGTTTTTCAGGAGACCTACCATCATGAAACATATCAGCGCTTGCATCCAAAGGGTACAGTAAAAGGCAACTATCGTTGGAGATTGTATGCCATGGATCGTTGCCTTGAAGCCGGTCTTGGTGATGTGGGAATTGGTGCACTGTTTGGCCTTTACGATTGGCGCTTTGAGGTGATGGGGCTTCTGTATCACACCATGCATTTGGAAAAAATGTTTAATGGAATTGGGCCTCATACCATTTCTTTCCCACGCATTACCCCGGCAACGGGCACACCATTTTCTGATCATCCGGAATATGCAGTTAGCGATGAAGACTTTAAGAAATTAGTCGCCGTTATTCGGCTGTCTGTACCATATACCGGTATGATTTGTACAGCACGTGAAAGTAAAGAAGTTCGTAATGCTGTTTTACCGTTGGGTGTCTCTCAAATTGACGGTGGAACACGTATTGGCGTGGGTGGATATGGCAGACATGATGCCAATGCATTGCCTGATAAAGAACAATTTTCTTTGGGTGATACCCGTTCACTTAATGATGTTGTTCGCGAGACCGGTGAGATGGGGAACATTCCTTCTTTCTGTACGGCCTGCTATCGTGCCGGTCGTGTTGGTGAAGAATTTATGGGCTTTGCAAAGTCGAAATTTGTCCATCATTTCTGCATCCCGAATGCCATTTTCACCTTTAAGGAATATCTACTGGATTATGCTGATGAAAAAACCCGTGAAGAGGGCGAAAAGATTATTGCACAACATGTGGAACAGTTTAAAAATGAACCGGTTTATGCAAAAATACAGGATTATTTGCAGCGATTAGAGAACGGTGAACGTGATCTACGCGTCTAAATAAAAGCATTGGGGAAAACAGTCGGGTGGAGAAATCCTCTACCCGGCTGTTTCTTATTTTAGGGCTTGCTTTTAAAGATAGTTGGCGTATGCTATAATAATGAAGAAATAGCATAAGGCGGGGGAAAAATAATGGCTTTACATGATGCAAAACGAATTGTCGTAAAGGTAGGCACATCCACGCTGGCTTATCCGAACGGAAGTTTAAACATCCGTCGGACAGAAAAGCTGGTTCGTGTTCTTGCTGACATTAAAAATAGTGGGAAAGAAATTATTTTAGTTTCTTCAGGGGCCATTGGCGTAGGAGCTGCACGGCTGAATATGAAGGAGCGACCACACGATACCCGCCCGATGCAAGCTGCCGCTGCTGTAGGGCAGGTTGAACTGATGTATTTATATGATAAACTGTTTGTACCTTATGGGCATGTGGTGGGACAAATTTTAATGACACGGATTATCACAGAACATCATAATACACGTCAAAATCTTATCAACACATTTGAGTCACTTCTTGATTTGGGAGTTATTCCCATTGTCAATGAAAATGACTCTATTGCAGTGGAAGAAGTTGAAGAGGAAGCGATGACATTTGGGGGAAATGATACGCTATCTGCTATTGTTGCTACATTGATCCAAGCGGATGCGTTGGTACTCCTAAGTGATATTGATGGACTGTATGATCATAACCCCCGTACTTGTGATGACGCAGAATTGATTCCGATTGTAAAGAATATAGATAAAGGTATTCGTTCTCACGCCGAAGGAGCAGGTTCTTCACTTGGTACAGGTGGAATGATTGCCAAATTGGATGCAGCAGAACTTGTCACGAAAAATGGGATTGATATGGTTATTATGAATGGAAAATATCCAGAGAAATTATATGACTTACTAGATGGGAAGCCGGTTGGCACTTATTTTCCGTCGAAAAGAAGGGCAGAGGAGGAGTTATCATGACAATAGAAGAAATGGGTAAAAAGGCAAAACAGGCCACACGGAAATTGTTTTCGGCCTCATCTGCACAAAAAGATCAGGCGCTTAGTAGCATCGCTCAGATGATTCGAGAGCATGAGACGGAAATTTTAAAGGCCAATGCGGAGGATGTCGCGAATGGAAAGGCCAGTGGATTAAGGAAAGCCTTGATAGACCGTCTCTCTCTTACACATGAACGTCTTGAGGGAATCGCCGCTGGCGTGGAGAACGTGGTGGGTTTACCCGATCCAATAGGAAAAGTGGATGCAGGATGGAATAGTCCAAATGGCCTACGTATTTCTAAAGTACGCGTTCCATTGGGCGTAGTGGGTATTATTTTCGAGGCACGACCGAATGTCACAGTTGATGCGGCAAGTTTATGCTTAAAGTCAGGGAATGCTTGCATCTTACGTGGGGGGAAGGAAGCCATTCACTCGAATCTGGCATTTGGTCGTATTATGCAGCTGGCCTTAAAGAAATGCGGGTTACCGGAAGAGGGTATCCAGGTTGTAGAGGATCTTTCCCGTGCGAGTGCAAATGCCATGATGACACTGAACGATTATCTAGATGTTTTGATTCCACGTGGTGGAGCAGGGCTAATTCAAAGTGTAGTAAAAAATGCAACTGTGCCGGTCATTAAGACGGGCACTGGCAATTGTCACGTTTATGTGGATGAGAGCGCAGATCTGGACATGGCTGCGCAAATTATCTTTAATGCTAAGGCACAAAGACCATCTGTTTGTAATGCAGCTGAGACCCTGTTGGTTCACCGAAAGATTGCAGAGCAATTCTTGCCCAAGGCAAAAGCCTTGCTCGATACAAAACAAGTGGCCTTGCGTGGAGATGAAGAGGTACGCCGCATTTTAGGGGAAGTGTACAGCTCGCAACAGAAGAGGATTGGGCTACTGAGTTTTTGGATTATATTCTGGCTGTTCGCGTGGTAGATGATTTAGATGAGGCAATTGCCCATATTCGTCGTTATACCACTGGGCACAGTGAATGCATTGTGACGGAAAACTATACAAATAGCGAACGGTTTATGCAGGAAATTGATGCTGCTGCTGTTTATGTGAATGCCTCTACCCGTTTTACAGATGGTGGTGAGTTCGGTTTTGGCGCAGAAATCGGTATCTCTACGCAGAAATTACATGCGCGTGGCCCAATGGGCTTGGATGCTTTGACTACGGTGAAATATCAAATTTATGGTTCCGGCCAAATCCGTCAATAATGAAATTGAATAATTTAAAATATTAAGATTTCGAGAGAAATCGGGCGCTATTTTAGAAAAACAGCCTTATTCTAAAAATTGCAAGTAATAAATTTATCAATTAGACTTTGACTTTCTTTGATCTTTGATGTATACTAATCTTGCAATCAAAAGAAAGGGGTTGTTTATAATGTTAGGTTTTAATCATCACGATATGGTACCATATAATGTGAATGGTGGTTCGTTTCTCAATCGTTTCTTTGATGAGCCGTTTTTCTCCATGGCTATGGCTGGCAGTGACATGAAGACGGATATTAAAGAGACGGATCAAAATTATACCGTTGCAGTGGATATCCCGGGCACGGATAAAAAAGATATTGCACTTCAGTATGAAGACGATGGGATGTTGCATATTAACGTTTCTCGTAGTGAAGAAAAAGACGTAGAGGAGAACGGATTTATCCGGCATGAACGCACCTCTGGGCAGAACGGGCGTTCCTACTATCTCCCAGGTGTGGATCGCGCTAGTATCTCTGCTAAATATGAAAATGGCGTTTTAAATATTGTTTTACCTAAAAATGGTGAACAAGAGAACGATAAACATATCGAAATTCAATAGTAAAGCCAGAGCGGGCGCGTAACACCCTGTGAGAGGATCTAAATAACGAAAAGGACGACATCTTTATTGATGTCGTCCTTTTCGTTGTTATGATTTTATTCTGTCGATTTGGGCTCAAAATAGTTGCCGAGAAATTGAAAAGTACCGAGTTCGTCTTTTAAACCGTTTAAAAGCGCGACCGTCCCGGGTTTAGAAAGATTACCCGTGAAATCTAAGTAAAAGATATACTCAAAATTTTTATCCGGAATCGGCCTAGACTCGATTTTGGTTAGGTTCAATCCAATGTTGGAAAAGTGCGATAAAATGCGTTTCAACGAGCCTGTAATATGGGGAAGGGAAAACAGAAGGCTGATTTTATTCGCATTGGAGGAGAGCTCTGATCGACTTGCAATGGAGATAAAGCGTGTGCAATTATTGTCTGTTTGTTGGATGTCCTCTTTTAGAACATCCAATCCGTAAATGGAGGCACATTTTTGTGAGCAGACGGCAGCGCAGGTGGGATCCCCCATTTTGGCTATCATTTGTGCGGCAATCGCCGTGTTGGTGGTAGGAATAAGTTCAAGGCGATGGTGTTCTCTGAAGAAATCTCGACATTGGTTGAATGCAATAGGAATGGTATAAATTTTTTTGATTTGATTTAAATTGGAGCCACGCACGCCTAGTAAAAAATGTCGAATATCCAGTGGATAGCCTTTTACAATGTAAGCATGAAATTCGTGTAGTAAATCATAAACGTCTGAGACAGTGCCCGCATAAGAATTTTCTATAGGTAAAACACCATAATCGCAAAGGCCATCACGCAAGGCAAAAAAGACGTCGATCCAACGTTTTACAAAGGTAATTTGTCCATCAGGGTACATCTGCATAGCTGCTTGATGGGAATAAGCGCCGGGGATGCCTTGTACAACGACGCGTGGAGCGGGAATTGGTGTCCTCGTTTGCCCCACCAAACGATGCAAAAGGTGATCTCGGACTCTTCCAACAGAGAGTTCTTGTCTTTCTAAGTCCTTAGAAATATCCATCAGTGCGCGAACAAAGGTCACGGCCTGGTTTTCCAGCGAGGGAGAAACGGCGTCACGTGCCTTGTTCAAAACCAGTTGTTCACGTTTAGAATCGAAAACAGGCAGGTTGTTTTTGCGTTTGTAATCGGCGACCGCTTGCACTGCTTGCATCCTTTGTTCAAAAAGAGCAAGAAGTTGTTTGTCCACCTGATCAATTGTCTTACGCGCTTCATCTAAATTCATAGCCGTATGCCTCCAGTAATAAATCTAAAAGGGCAGTTGCCGCGGCTGATTCTATAACAGGAACGGCACGCACGGCGATGCAAGGATCATGACGGCCGTGTATTGTTAAAGTGGTTTCGGTATGTTCATGGAGATCAACCGTCTTTTGTTTTTGAAAAATAGAGGGTGTCGGCTTTAAGGCGGCGCGGAAAAGTAAAGGCATCCCTGTGGTAATTCCCCCTAAAATGCCTCCATGACGGTTTGTTTCCGTACGAACGGAGTCGCCTTGCAGGATAAAGTCATCATTATTTTCGCTGCCATGCAAAGAGGCGGCGGCGAATCCATTTCCGAATTCAATTCCCTTTACAGCAGGAACACCGAATAAGATAGAAGAAAGTCGATTTTCTATTCCATCGAACATGGGGCTTCCAATGCCAGCGGGAAGTCCTATTGCGATGCACTCAATTATACCACCAACGGAGTCCCCGTTTTGTCGGGCATCTTCAATTTCTTGCTGCATGGCTTGTCCGGCATCTGTATTCAAGACAGGGAATGGAGCTTGTAGCAGTGTATGTAGATCTTTTTCTGTTGTTTTAGTGGGATCAAATGGGATGTCCTTCACTTTACCTACAGAAAATAGATGCGCTGCGATGAGGATACCACGTCTTTTTAGAATTTGACGACAGACGGCACCAGAAAAGGTAAGAGGGGCAGTTAATCTACCAGAGAAATGGCCACCTCCACGATAGTCATTATATCCATTATAACGGATTGCGCCAGTATAATCTGCGTGTCCTGGTCGTGGATGAATTTTTAATTCGGAATAATCTTTTGAATGTGTATCCTGATTCCGAATCATAGCACAAAGTGGTGTGCCTGTGGTATGCCCTTCAAATAGGCCTGAAAGAATTTCTGGTTGGTCTTTCTCCTTACGGGCCGTGGAGAGCGTATTTTGTCCGGGAGCGCGGCGGGCCATTTGTGTAAGAATTTCCCCTTGATCGATTTCTTCTCCAGATGGCAGGCCATCCAGCACAACACCAATACCGTCACCGTGTGACTCTCCAAATATTGATAATTTTAATTGATTACCCCATGTGGACGACATCAGAAATCCCCCCAAGTGCATGAAGATGTGTAAAAAATGTAGGATACGATTTTTGGATAGATTCTGCATCTGTAATTTCAGCTCCACCGGCATGAGCTGCTGCGATAGAGAGTGCCATCACAATACGGTGATCGTTTGCACCATCGAGGGTGGGCATGGAATCCGGGTTGCCTTGAAGTGGCCCTAAGATTGTTAAACCATCTGGCTGTTCTGTGACTTGTGCGCCAAGGGAATTTAGCCCTTTTGCTATCATATGCAATCGATCGCTTTCTTTAAGACGTAGACGGCCTGCATTGCGAATAACAGTGGTGCCAGAGGCAAAACAAGCGGCAGTGGCTAAGACGGGAATTAAATCTGGAATTTGTGCGCCATCGATTTCGATTCCGTGTAACGGAGCGGATTCTACCGTGACTGTGTGGCCTTGTTGAGTGATTTTAGCGCCAAATTGCTCCAAGATTTTTAAAATGTTCGCATCTCCTTGTTTAGAATGTGTGTTTAATCCGCAGACAGAGATAGGGCCTGAAAGAGCACCAGCCACTAACCAAAAGGCCGCTTGTGACCAATCCGCTTCCACAGTGAAGTCACGTGTTTGGTAGTGTTGACCACCCGGAATGAAATAGCCGCTTGCATCAGACTTGACAGTAACGCCAAATGTATGCATGGCATCCAAAGTCAAATTGACATAGCCAACAGATTCCAGTGGACTGGTCAAAGTAATATGACTATTTTCCTGCAAAAGTGGGAGTGCCAGCAATAATCCGGTGACGAATTGTGAACTTACATTGCCAGGCAAGGAAAAGTCTCCTGCTTGCAGAGCACCGTGGATGGTAAGGGGCAGCCCACCAGCTGGAGGCGTTTCACAGGTGACGCCCGCTTGGGGCAGACAATGCAGGTAAGGATCAAGTGGACGTTCGGCGAGTCTTCCACGGCCGATAAAGGTCCAAGTTCCCCCATGTAGGGAAGAAATGGGAATAATGAAGCGCAAGGTGGACCCTGATTCAAGGCAATCGAGTGTTCCAGTAGTTTTACTGAAAGTTCTGCTTCCATCAATTATTAAGGATTTTCCTTCCTGACGGATGAAGGTGCCAAGTGCTCGCATAACATTTGTGGTTGCCTGCATATCTTTGGAGTCCGCATAGGGGGCGATATGAGAACATCCGTCGGCCAAAGCAGCACAGATGATGCCACGATGGGCGGCACTTTGAGAGGGGGGGGGTGTGACAGAGCCAGACAAAGGAG
>DOXU01000113.1 GCA_003518885.1 Oscillospiraceae bacterium | reverse complement strand
TTATTTTATAATATTCAATGATTGAAAGACAGCATCCGTGTCATTGAAATCATGCATCATTCATCCGAAATGGTGTGACTCCGCAAACACCATTGACGGAAACTTTCCTGCTCCTTTTTTTCATGAAGAAAATTCTGTAATAGGGTGACTAATAGAGGACCGATTTCCGTAAAAGGTATATTGGATTTCCATAGTCGGGCGAAGTTTCCTTTTAGGCCAGCCTCTCCACCCAGACAAATATCAGCCCCTTCGATAAAGCCTTCGTCCTTTTTTATCTTTTTACCAATAAGACCAATTTGGCCAACCCAGGGGTTTGCACAGCTGTTGGAACAGCCAGAAGCATGAATTTCCATGTGCCCTAGTTTGTTTAGATCGGCGGTCTCCAGCTTGGTATCTAAATAATGTGTAAGCTCCAATGCGCGCTTCTTTGTATTGATGCGCGCAAATGCACAAAAGGTGTTCCCAGCGCAAGCAGTCAGTCCCCGTAGAAATGGGGAAGGTTTTGGAGAAAGTTCACGCAACAATGGTTCGGCAAGTAGAGCGTCCAATTTTTCTTCTGGAATATCGGTGAGCAGGATATTTTGGGCGGTAGTCAAACGGATTTCACCATGCCCATATTTTTCAGCCAAATGGACAAGAGAATTTGCTTGATCGAGTGTTAATCTTCCTGCCGGAACGTTTAGCCCGATGTAGAAAAATCCCTTTGTTTTTTGTGGATGTACGCCAATATGATCGTGATGTCTTTCAGGTTTTGTCAAATCCGTGCCAGCGGATGGCAATGGGAAAGAAAGATGAGCAGCCACATCCTGGCGGAATGTATCAATGCCAAGCGCTTCAATCAAAAATTTCAAACGGGAGCGGCCGCGCATTTCTCGTTCGCCCTTTTCTTTGTAAAGGCGTAGTATTGTCAGGCAGAGTTCCTTGGCTTCAGAAGGCTTGACAAAGGCATCTAATGGCACGGCACGAAATTGTCCCCAAGCACCTAATGCGCCGCCCACTAGGACATTAAATCCGAAAGCTCCTTCTTTTTCTGCAGGCATGAGAGCAATATCATTAATTTCCCCATGTGTACAGTCGCAATGGCAGCCTGAAATGGTCATGTTAAATTTTCTTGGTAGGTTAGAGACAGACCAATTTCCAAGAATCTCCGTATTGATTTCTTCTACAATTTTTCGAGTGTCAAGTATTTCATCAGCATCCAAACCTGCTGCAGCACAGGTGGTAATATTGCGTAGATTGTCAAATCCGGTCTGATAAGTTGTTAGCCCGGCTCGGTTAAGTAAAGTGAGAACTTCAGGAATATCTTTCGCTTTGATCCAGCGTAATTGTATTTGTTGACGAGTGGTAAGATCTAAAATATCGCGTCCAAATTGGCGTGTAATGTCAACTAATGCATGCATTTGGGCAGCAGAGAGACTGCTCGCTTTTAAAATGCCACCCGGTATTCGTACACGAATCATGAAATATCCGGGTGTCTTAGGGCGAGCGAAAATACCCACATATTTTAAAGCCTGTGTGTCGTGCCTTGTTAGGGTATCCCACCCATTTTCTTGATAATGGGAAATAAGTGCATTTATTTTTTTAAAATTAAGTTCAGCCTTATAGGCTTCAAGTGGTGTTGCCATAGCTTGTCCTCCTGCTATTAATTGTTCATGCGCCAGGGGAAAAGCGAAGCGCAAAAGGCGCATGCAACTTGATCATAGCACAATATCGGGGGTGTTGTCCAGCAGGGAAAAATGCGCATTCAGATAATGATAAAAATGAAAAAACAGAATACCAAATAGTTTTTCAAAAAAATTTCGTGCTTTCCATTGGGAAAAAAGAGTTTTTTCATCTTATGAAGAAATGTTTCAGCTATCTCTCAAAATTTGGACATACTATAATAAAACGATGGAGCACGAAAGAAAAGGAGTAGCATTTATGTATTATTCTAGTGGAAATTATGAGGCATTCGCACGGCCGGAAAAGCCTAAAGGGGTAGATGAAAAATCAGCCTATTTGATTGGTTCAGGGCTGGCGGCTTTGGCAGCAGCTTGCTTTCTCGTACGGGATGGGCAAATGAGAGGAAAACAAATTCATATTTTGGAGAAGGCCCCCATTCCTGGTGGAGCTTGTGATGGATATAAATATGAGGATGTTGGGTATGTTATGCGCGGTGGGCGCGAGATGGATAACCATTTTGAGTGTATGTGGGATTTATTCCGTTCCATTCCCTCTATTGAAACGGAAGGGGTCAGTGTTTTAGATGAATACTATTGGCTTAATAAACATGATCCTAATTTCTCCTTGATGCGTGCTACTGCTCAGCAAGGAAAAGACGCTCATACAGATGGAAAATTTGGGCTTTCTGATAAAGCCGCGATGGAAGTCATGAAATTGTTCCTTACCCCAGATGAAAAATTGTACGATAAAAGGATTACAGAGTTTTTTGATGAGGAAGTACTAAATTCGAACTTCTGGTTATATTGGCGAACTATGTTCGCCTTTGAAAATTGGCATAGTGCACTTGAAATGAAGTTATACATCAAACGCTTCATCCACCATGTAGGAGGACTTCCTGATTTCACGGCATTGCGTTTTACAAAATATAACCAATATGAATCGATGATTTTGCCAATGGTACAATATCTTAAATCTTTTGATGTGCAATTTCACTATGATGTAAAAGTTGTGAATGTGCAGTTCGATTTTCACGCCAGAGAAAAAACGGCAAAATCTCTAGAGATAGTTTCTGGAGGAAAACCAAAAAGTATTGCACTAACCCAAAATGATTTGCTTTTCATCACCAATGGAAGTTGCGTAGAGAATGCAACCGTTGGCGGGCAGGATAAGGCAGCACCTTATCACAATAAAATTGAGAAGGGAAGCAGTTGGGATCTGTGGCGTAAAATTGCAGCACAGCACATAGATTTTGGGCGTCCGAATAAATTCTGTTTTGATTCTGAACAGACAAAATGGATGTCTGCCACAGTAACGACTTTAGATGATCGGATTCCGCCCTATGTTGAAAAAATTTGTAAGCGAGATCCGTTCTCTGGTGGAATTGTGACAGGTGGCATTGTAACAATTAAAGATTCTAATTGGCTCCTCAGTTGGACTTTTAATAGGCAGCCCCAATTTCGCGATCAGCCCCAAAAACAATTAGTGGGATGGATCTATGGGCTTTTCACGGACAAGCCCGGAAATTTTGTGAAAAAGCCGATGCAAGAATGTACGGGCAAAGAAATCTGCATGGAATGGCTTTATCATCTAGGAGTGCCAGAAAGCGAAATTGAAGATATAGCAGAACGCAGTGCCAATACAGTGCCGGCAATGATGCCCTTTATTACAGCCTTTTTTATGCCACGTAGAAAGGGAGATCGGCCCGCTGTTGTTCCACAAGGCAGCACGAATTTCGCTTTCATTGGACAGTTTGCAGAGACAGTACGTGACACGATTTTTACCACGGAATATTCCATTCGAACAGGAATGGAAGCGGTTTATACTCTTTTGAATGTTGATCGTGGGATACCAGAAGTATGGGGAAGCGTTTACGATGTGCGGGATTTGCTGAAGGCAACCGTACAATTGCGGGATGGAAAGAAGCTGACCGATATGAAAATGGGACTGGCTGAACACGTTGCACTGAAGGGATTGAAAAAAAAGATAGCCGGCACAGATATAGAAAAGCTACTCAAAAAATATGGGGCAATTTAAATAATAAAAAGATTGCTGTTGGCAGAAAATATAGACGAAGAATTTATATTGAAATAGGAAGAGGCATTTCATCATTTTAATTGATGGAATGCCTCTTTTAGAGGGGAAAAATAAAATTTTAGGTGGAAAAATAAAAAATAAAGACAGTAGTCAAACTGACTACTGTCTTTATTGGTGCCGGTGGTGGGACTTGAACCCACACGCCATTGCTGACAACGGATTTTGAATCCGTCCCGTCTGCCAATTCCAGCACACCGGCTAACAAGATACCGTTTGTGTCTTACTCAACGGCACTTTAATATTATAATCAAACTTTCATAAAAATGCAAGTCTTTTTATGCTTTAATGTAATATTTATTTTTGAATTTTATAGGGTATCCGGATAGCCATTCGGATTATGAGATTGCCAATTCCAGAGATCGCGGCACATGTCATCCAATCCCTTTTCCGTTTTCCATCCGAGTTCTTTTAGTGCCTTTGAAACATCCGCATAATTCTCGGCAACATCACCTGCTCGTCTCGGTGTGATTTTATAAGGAATTTTTTTACCGGTGGCCTTTTCGAAAGCATGAATGACATCTAAAACGCTATATCCTACACCTGTACCAAGGTTATAGATATGTACGCCTGGCTCGTAGGCCTTTTTCAGGGCGCTGACATGGCCTTTGGCCAAGTCCATGATGTGAATGTAGTCACGCACTCCTGTGCCATCTGGAGTAGGGTAGTCATTGCCAAAAACTTTTACTTCTTTTAACTTACCTGTGGCGACCTGAGCAATATAAGGAGTCAAATTATTGGGAACACCCTTTGGATATTCACCAATCAAACCGCTTTCGTGTGCACCAATCGGGTTGAAATAACGCAACAAGATGACGCTCCATTTTTTATCCGCCTGAAAAAGATCTTTTAAGATTTCTTCTGTCATAAGCTTGGTACGTCCATAAGGATTTGTGACCGAAAGAGGAAAATTCTCTTTGATCGGCACGGTTTCGGGTATACCATAGACCGTTGCAGAGGAGCTGAAAATAAAGCGTTTAACTCCGGCATTTTGCATTGCATGACAAAGAGTTAGAAGACCACCAATATTATTTTCGTAATAGAGAAGCGGTTTTTCCACCGATTCGCCGACGGCCTTTAAGCCGGCAAAATGAATAACAATATCAATCTGATTCTCGGTAAATATTCTATCTAAAAGTGCGGCATCACGGACATCGCCTTGATAGAAATGTAGCTTTTTCCCCGTGATCTTTTCCACGCGGGTGAGGGCTGTTGTTTTGCTGTTATATAAATTGTCCAAAACGAAAACGTCATGCCCAGACTGTAAGAGTTCTACGCAAGTATGACTGCCGATATACCCTGCACCGCCGGTGACTAGAATATGCATGATGATACATTCCTCTCCGCTATTGATGATTTGTATATCTGATTTTTCAAATAAAGAGATAAAGAAAATTGTTATTAAAAACAAGAGGGTCACTTTTATGTAGGGATGAACCCACATTATATTTTATGCGATAATCCAGATAACGAAAACTATTCTTTTTGCGGAATCGTTATTGATCACACTTTTCTAACGATTTGAATCCCTCACCTAGTACTTCATCGGCATTGCAAGAAATCATGAAGGCGCCGGGATCCACAGTACGAACCAATCGACGTAATTTTGCGACCTGGGTGCGACGAACAGCACAAAGGATAACCGTGCGATCTCGACCGGTATAATATCCTTGCCCGTGAAGTAGTGTAACACCGCGGTGTAATTCCGTTTGAATTGCCTGAGCGATTTCCGGTGGCTTTGCCGAAATAATTAAGGCCATGCGCCCATTGTCTGCACCGTAAAGAATACTGTCGATCACGCGTGATGAAGTGAACTCTACAATAATTGCATACAGGGCAACATTTACATTCCAGAATACAACGGCAGATATGCCAACGACGACGCAGTCAATAGCAAGCATCATTCTGCCCATGGGGATATAAGGCCACTTTAATCGAAATAGACGACTTAGAACATCGCTGCCTCCGGAAGTGCCTCCTCGTAAAAAAACAAGTGCAAGCCCAGCGCCGGAGAGCACGCCGCCATAAAGAGAAGCTAAAATAGGATTGTCCTTGTACACAGGAACAAAAGGAAGTGCCAAAATATCGGTAAAAACCGAAACAAGCACGGTACAGTACAAGGTTTTAATAACAAAATTTTTGCCCAAGAAACGTAGCGCTAGAATTAGTAACGGGATATTGACGACAAAAATCATGGTACCGATGGGCGTGTGAATAAGGTAATGTAGGATAGTGGCAACACCTGTTGCGCCTCCTGGAGCAATTCGATTTGGCGCCGTAAAAACAGAGATTCCCACAGAATAAAGAAAGGTACCAACAGTGAAAAAAAGGATGTCCTTAAAAAGTGCTTTTTGCTCTGGTATCCGCTGAAAAAATTTTTTTGGATCAGCGTTCATCAATATTCCCTCCGTTTTACAAAGAAATACCGCCAATTTTATAGCAAATGGCTCACTTTCTATTGGCAGATTGCACAGCTTTCTCCATGCCTTCTGCAATCAATGCAAAAAGAGTATGAATCCGTGCTTTGTTGCCAGTTAAATATAAATAGCCAAAGAGAGATTCAAGCCCTGTTGCATAACGATAATCTGCAGGAGAGGCATGTTTTGCAATATGTACAGTATTAGCATTTCTGCCGCGTCTTATGAGATCATTTTCTTCTTTGGTAAGAATAGGAAGAATAATCCTTACTGCCTTTGCTTGTGATCCTGCGCGGGCAAAGTGAACGGCTTTACGGTGCAAAAGCCCAGGAGAGGCGTTTCCCTCAGCGACTACGCTACCACGTGCAAGTAACTCATATACTGCATCACCTACGAAAGCGAGGGTGACAGGATTTAATTCTAGTGCTTCTGCGGGGGTTAAAGGTTCAGATTCAAAATTATGGAACATAGTCAAACTCCACATCGTAAATACTCACGGTGTCGCCTTCTTTTATGCCGGCTTCAACCAATTTATTAATAACACCGCTGCTTCTTAGAACGCGTTGAAAATATTGCAAAGATTCACGATCTCCGAAATTTACGTTTTCAATAACGTGAAGTAACCATTTACCTTCTACAAAATAGACATTGTCGTGCGCTTCCACCGAAATTTCACGATCTTTTTCCTTGGCATAATCTTCTTCAGGAAGCGGCTCGGCCACAAAATGTTTGACAGGTGGCAGAGCCGAAAGTTTCTCTCCTATTGCGTGAACCAGATCAGAGGTACCCTGATGGGTAACAGCCGAGATGGGATAGAAAGTAACGCCTTGTTTCTCGACAAAATCGGAAAACCGCTGGATAGCATCCGGTTCGGCAGCATCACATTTGTTTCCGGCTACAATTTGGACATATCCAGGTAAATCTGCTCCGTATTTAAGAAGTTCCGCATTGATGGTTTTAAAATCCTCAATAGGAT
>DOXU01000125.1 GCA_003518885.1 Oscillospiraceae bacterium | reverse complement strand
TAACGCCGATTGTTTCATAATAAAAAATTGGATCCTTGGGTAGTCCTGTTTTCTCTATGGTTTCTTTTGTCGTATAGCCTTTTTCGATCATCGTTCGTTCCCCGTGCGATAGAGTATACTACATAGTCTATGATGAAGGCAAGTAAATAGGAGGATTCTTCATATGAAACAGGAAAAAATAGCCGTAATTGCAGGTGGCACTTCAGGTGTGGGAAAACAAACCGCCTTTGACCTAGCCAGAATGAATTATAAAATTATCATAACGGGAACCAATTTTATAAAAGCACAACAGGGTAGAATCCTAATGGTTGGGGCATTGCCCCGCGTAATCAATCATACTTTCGTCCACTTACCACACTTTGAAATCCAGGCCCAAAAAAGCTATAATTCTTTTGACCCCGTTCATGAAGGACTGATCTGCCGCGTTTTACTTACATTAGAATTAGCGAAAAGATTAAAAAAAACACCGATTACAGTCAATATTTTCCACCCTGGTTATATTACCGATTCAAATTATGGCTCCGAATGCAATCCCTTTTTGAAAATACTTGGTAGAATTCTCGGACAATTTTCTAAAAAAAATCCACCCATCGGTGCACAGCTAGCCAATAACGAGAGCCTCTCAAAAATAAGCGGAAAGCTCTTTAACGAAAAAGGAAAAATAATTTCTCTTTCAAAACACTACACCGGGGCATTATCCAATAAACTATGGGAAATTAGCCAAGGAATATAATTTTGTCTCTTTATCAGAGACGCCACATCACCTTTTATCATAAAAACAAAGGAAAACTCATGCCCAAAATTAAAACCGTTATTTTTGATTTGGATGATACTCTGCTTAATCGCCGTATCATGTTTCAACCATTCTCCAAGAAATTTGTTCAATATTTTTTTCCTTCCGCTACTGACAAAGAATACAAGCAAATTAGAAAAGTCTTGGAGAAGTATGATCATGGCGGATTTTCCGCCCGACCACAAATGTTTGAACCCCTATACCGAGAATTAAAAACGGAAAAGCCCCCCGACAAGAAGCTTCTTCAATTTTGGGGTGAAAATTTTCCTCTTAATGCAATGAAAGCACGTTTTCCCTCTACAGAAAGAACATTATTAGCATTAAAAAAAAGAGGATTTCATTTGGGTATAATCACAAATGGAGATACAGCACTCCAGAATAAAAAAATCGACAACTCCAATTTGCGCCACTTTTTTGAGCATATTCTTATCTCCGGCGATTTCCCATGGCAAAAACCTGATGTCAAAATTTTTTATGCGGCTTTGCAAAAATTTGATCTTTCACCCAAACAGGTGATTTATATCGGAGATAATTTGATCAACGATATCCATGGCGCCCACTCTTGTGGCATACAAACGGTCTGGGCGAACTACAGAAAACAAAAAAATCCGACTTGTTTTCGTCCTGATTATGAAATCCACGTTTTGGAGGAGATCCTTAAACTTGATCTTCTTCAAAATCGCACAATGGTTGCTACATCGTAAATCATCGGTCCCTATACCAATCTCTGAAAAGTGGAATAAACCTGATAATTTTTCCAGTTTATTCTTGCGTCTGCATGTCTTTACGTGTATAATCGCATTAATTCTACAAAAATCTCACGGATACGGTTTTTTTCCGTGATTAAGAAGGCGATGCATTGTTTGCACAGATGAAAAGTCTCGGCCTATTTGGTATGGAGGCTTATATTGTCGATGTAGAGGCCGATATTTCGCAAGGTCTACCTGCATTTGACATCGTTGGTTTACCTGATGCGGCCGTAAAAGAAGCACGCGAGCGCGTGCGTTCTTCAATTAAAAATAGCGCTCTTTCCTTTCCCGTCAGTCGCATTACCGTAAATTTGGCCCCGGCAGATATTAAAAAGGAGGGACCTCTTTATGATCTCCCTGTTTCTCTCGCTCTACTTTGTGCCAGCGGACAATTGACAGGCGATTTTTCCGATTGTGTGTTCGCCGGCGAACTTTCTTTAGGAGGAACGGTTCGCCCTATCACCGGCGTTCTACCAATGGCCATCCAAGCAAAAGAATCCGGATTTAAACGCTTCTTCCTTCCTGCTGCGAATGCCCCGGAGGCGTCCATTATTTCCGGCATTGAAATTTGCCCTGTTCATAATTTAAAAGAATTGCTTGCCATTCTAAATGGCCAAATGGCAATTCCCGCTATAGCAAAAGTGGAGGAGCCTCCCAAATCAGAGCCTGTTCCCGATTTTGCCGATGTTCTTGGGCAATTTGATGCACGAAGAGCACTCGAAATAGCCGCTGCCGGTGGGCACAATATTCTCTTAGTCGGTCCACCAGGCTCGGGAAAATCTATGCTAGCAAGACGCCTGCCCTCTATTCTCCCCAACATGACTTTAGATGAATCTATTGAAACAACAAAGATACATTCTATTGCTGGCATTTTGCCTCCCAATACACCACTCATTCGTGAGCGACCTTTTCGTTCACCACATCAGACTATTTCTTCAGCTGGTCTTGCTGGTGGTGGTCGCATTCCCAAACCCGGTGAAATTTCTCTTTCTCACAATGGTGTGCTATTTTTGGATGAACTCCCTGAATTTTCCCACGATACATTGGAAGTATTGCGTCAACCACTCGAAGATGCTTCTATTACCATCTCCCGTGTTTCCGGTACTCTCACTTACCCTTGCTCCATTATGCTGGTCTGTGCGATGAATCCCTGCCCATGTGGTTATTTTGGGCATCCAACGCGCCGATGCACTTGCCACCCTGGGGCTGTCTCAAAATATTTGTCCCACATTTCTGGCCCCTTGCTAGACAGATTGGATCTCCATGTAGAAGTGCCGCCCGTAGACTTTCAAAAACTTCGTGAAACCAAGGCAGAATCATCGACGGAAATCCGTAAGCGCGTTAATGATGCCAGAAATATTCAACAAAAGCGATATGCTGGCAGCGGGATTACCTGTAATGCGCGATTGACTCCTTCCATGCTAAGAGAACACTGCCAATTAAGTCAAAACGCGGTCGATCTTTTACGTGCGGCGTATGAAAGCATGGGGCTTTCCGCCCGTGCTTATGACCGCATTTTAAAAGTATCTCGCACCATCGCTGATCTAGGACATAGTCCATCCATCAAATCTGAGCATATCGCTGAAGCTGTTCAATACCGCAGTTTAGATAGAAAATATTGGGCACGCGATTTTTAAAAATCCAAGAGCATTAAAAAAGGCCCCCTTAAATAAGGAGGCCTTTTTTATCATTTCTATCCACTCATGCTATTTTTTACGTGGAAGAATAAATATTCCACATTTGCTGTGCTGTTTGCAAGTTGTTAGAAAACTCCTGTTCGGGCGTTGAGGTTCCTGTATACAATTGCAGAACCGGTGAACCTTGCCATGGCCAATCAAACAAATATCGATAATAAATTTCCTGATTAGAATATAGATAAAGCGAATTCTGTTTCCAAATAGGCTCCGCATTTTGCAAAAATACAGGCAAACTACCGGACTGGCGATCATCCATAATGAAGGGAGTGGGATGTCCCGTTGTTGCCATGAATTGTGTTAGCCCTGCATCTGTGGAAAGATCTGCCAAAAATTGCTGCGCAACCGAGGGGGAAGAAGCCTTTGCTGGGATGACAGCGATTCCTGGAATTGTCATCACATTTAAATTGCTCTCGTGGGCTCCATCTGGTGCGGGCAATGCCATTGTACGCAGGCTAAAATCTTGGGGAATCGAAATACTTGCTATTTCATCCAAATATCCTGCTGGCATCATCGCAGCTTTTCCATCCAAAAATGCTTGGACGGCCGCCTGTCCATCCATATTAAATGGCGTGTTATAGGA
>DOXU01000051.1 GCA_003518885.1 Oscillospiraceae bacterium | reverse complement strand
AAAATAGTTGAATAACAGGCAAATAAATTCAAAACAAAAATTTTATAAAATCTGATAAAACCATATGTCAACAGACTCATAATCTGGAGGTCATAGGTTCAAGCCCTATCTGGTCCACACTGAATATCAAGGAGTTGCATTACTGTAACTCCTTTTTCTTTTATTTGCGAACACGGGGGCAACCATAAAGGAAATGTACTGATAATGAATTATAGCCAGAAATCGGTTATTTCCCCTTTAATCATTTTGTCTCATTATTGGTTTAACTTAGAAAAAATGATTTTTCTTCACTTTAGTTTAGTTGAAGAAAAAAAGGTTTATTTCCCACCGCTTGCAAATTGCACATAGACCAAGTTTTCGAAAATTAAGACTTTTTCTTTGTAATAGTTCGAATTCCAACCTTCTCCATTCGGTGTGAACATGATTGTTTTTGTATCTTTTCTATTTATGTGTATTTGGAAGCATCACTTTTGGTTTAATAGTGTATTCTGAGGTATTTTGCTTTATGATGCGTTTTTCTCAATATATTATCCATCTTAAATAGCAATTTCCTCAAATTGTTATCATTTATCTGTACCAGCCCCTTTGCGTAGACTGATTCTCAGCTATTTCCATCTAATTTGAAACCTAGAAAACAAATATCGGAAAATAAGCATATTTAAATTACACAATATATGCTAATGTTCCACAAGTTAGATATATTGAGCAAACCAGACTTAACTCCTTCCATTATCAAATCGCAAGTTGAATAGCACTCAATCTTTATCTTTTATTCTATATATCCATAAAACACGATAGATATGAAAGGAATTATCAATTTTTTACTACCTTTGCACCAAACTGAGACATACATATCATACTTCATGTACCTATTGGTTGAATTAAAATAAAGCATACTTGACTGACCCTATAGGTCTATGATTGAGAAGATTGAAATACTGCAACATCGTAAATGCAGCAACTTTGGTCGCAATTCTTACGAAGAAGCCTTCCGGTTGCTTTGCATAGTTGCGTATCATTATAAGATGGCCTCTCAGCTACGAGAAGACCTTCTCTATTCTCTTTCGGAAACGCTGGTATGCCCAGAAAGACGGTCTTCCATTCTACCGGTTCAATCTGTAGGAAACTTCAAGAGTTGTGGTGGCTGTTTCAAAGAGATCCTGCTGTTCCGGCGCACTCAGATACCTTTGTCTCCGAGTATCATCCAGTCATGGTATTCCCACCTGACATCCTTCAGATAAAGGAGGTCAGGCCATTGGCGGCAAGCCTGTCAATCCGCTATCGATGCTGAAGGCCGCCGAAGTTATGGAAATTGCGACCACTTCCATGTCAGAGAATTTGGGGACGACACCATGGCGAGGAATATTTCCATGGTCATTGACGTGACTTCTTGCAAACTGTTTGCAGATGTCAAGAATCTCCCGGAACTTTGCAATGAAGTTGTGCATGGATATGATAATGGTACTTCATGTCTTGAGAACAACTCAATTACTAAGAATTAATGACGGACGAAACTTTTTTAACATAAATGTTTTATAAAATCAATTCAATTAATGGGTATGATTTATAAATTTGACTTTCTCATCATTGGCAGTGGCGTTGCCGGTATGAGCTATGCACTGAAAGTAGCTAACAGCGGTAAAGGTAAAGTTGCCCTAGTGTGCAAAACCACACTCGACGAAACTAATACGTCAAAAGCTCAAGGAGGCATTGCGTCTGTAACCAATCTCAAAGTGGACAACTTCGACAAGCACATAGAAGATACGATGATTGCCGGGGATTTCATCTCAGATAGAAAGGCTGTAGAACATGTGGTACGCAATGCGCCGGCGGCCATCAACGACTTGTTGCAGTGGGGAGTAAACTTCGATAAAAAAGAAGACGGCTCCTTTGATTTACATCGGGAGGGAGGGCACAGCGAATTCCGGATTTTACACCATGCTGATGACACCGGTTTCGAGATACAACGCGGTCTGATGACTGCAGTCAAAGCAAACAAAAACATTACCATTTTCGAGAACCATTACGCTGTAGAGATTATTACCCAACACCATTTAGGTGTTGAGGTGACGCGCAAGACACCAGACATAGAATGCTATGGGGCATATATTCTAAATCCTGATACACAGAAAATAGATACTTTTCTAAGTCGGGTCACCCTCATGGCTACAGGTGGCACCGGTGCCGTGTATGCCACAACTTCCAATCCCAATATTGCAACCGGCGATGGCATCGCTATGGTTTACCGGGCCAAGGGCACCGTAAAAGACATGGAATTCGTCCAGTTTCACCCTACAGTACTCTATAACCCGGCAGAAACTCATCCGGCCTTTCTCATCACTGAAGCATTGCGTGGCTATGGAGGCGTATTACGGCTGCCCAACGGCGAGGAATTTATGCAGAAGTATGATAAACGCCTGTCCTTAGCCCCTCGCGACATTGTGGCAAGAGCCATCGACCGGGAAATGAAGATTCATGGACTCAATCATGTTTGTCTCGATGTGACTCACAAGGATGCAGAAGAAACAAAAAGACAATTTCCGAACATTTATACCAAGTGTCTGTCTATAGGCATCGATATCA
>DOXU01000127.1 GCA_003518885.1 Oscillospiraceae bacterium | reverse complement strand
CCTCCTATAATAAAAATATACTTTTTCATTTATTTTTTCTCTTTTTGTGCTTTGATCTTATTTGTACTTTCTGCAACTTTGGGGTTGCAGAATTTTTTTTACCCAAAATATGAAGGCCTCTACTTTAACCCACTCCAAAATCTGTATTTTCATACAGAATTTCAATACGAGGGTCCTCATTCAAAAAAGCATACCTTTTACCAAACCAATCGATTAGAGCGGAATCCCGCTTCATTGATGTTGTATTTTCCGTAAAAATATTGACCGTTCCCATGGAAAAATTGGTTTGTAAAATTTGCATATCCCGCTCTATCATGGCTTTTGTCTGTCCTAAAATTCCCACCATCAAGCAGGGAGAATCGAAATAAGCAGCGACCTCCTCAGGCGCATGAAAAGGCGCATGCTTATTTAACACCTTTTCCCTAAAATCATAATCAAAGGTTTCTACTCCAATTTTAAAAATAATAGGAACACCCATTCGATCACGCATTTCTTGCAATCGATGCCGATACATCCAATGGCTCTCCAAAAATAGTCGATTGATCTTCTTTTGAGCAAGCAACTGCTGAATCATAAAAAGCGTCTCTTCTGGTAACTCAAAACAGCTGCCAGAATTAATAACTTCCAAAGTTCCTGTAAGCCCCTGCACTTGGGAAAGTACTTGATGATTCAACTCTACTGCCCTTTTCTTATTTCGAGAATTATCATCGATATAATCACAAAATGTACATTTCCCCCACGCGCATGGCGCTCCCTTGAGTAAAACAATTTCTCTTGGATGCTTTTGAGGAATAACACTATAACGTTCCATGAGCCTTCCTATTCCGTAAACTCAATTTAAATTGAATTGTCAAACGCGATACAACAAGACAAACAATGCCGACCGAAATCAATCGATCAGCATAATCCGTCAGAAATTGAACAATAAAAGCACTCTCTATCAAATTCAATCCCACATGCCTCAAAATTTGTATAATTAATGAGGAACCCGAGGAGGAGATCCCCCCAAAGACAAATGCCGAAATACATGAACTTACAATCGTACCCGGAATTGTTAACAAAAGAGTACCGATTGGTATTTTCAGTTTATGGAACCACGACGTGTTAAAAAGGATACCAGCCATCAGACCGACAACCGCTCCAACAGGCATAAAATAGAATGCATATACGTCTGAAGTCATCCCACTGATAACACCGCTCAGGCAGCCGGTTGCTATACCAAAAAATGGGCCAAGTAACGCTCCCGTTAAAATGGTGCCAATGCTATCCAAGTAAATTGGTAATTTTAAGGACAGCGCAATAAAAGCACCAATGATATTAATCGCGATGCAACAACCCGTCACCGTGATCTGTAAAGCCGTTGTCCGCTTCATATTATTTATTCCTTTCTATCCATAATACTAGATAAAACGATTTCAATATCCTTTCTATCCTTTTTGAAAAGGCGGGAAAGGAAAAGAGACATAAACTGAAATGAATCGGTTCTAGTCAACACGTAACTATTGGGCCTTTTCCCCCAAAAGCCTTTGTCGTCAACAATTGATTGTCCCATACAAAGTCCGGTCGTTTCAACGTCAGTGTAGGCATCTATGCCTCTGCAAAGTGAAGGATCAATACAGTAAGCAACTGCAAGCGGATCATTTATGACACAACCAATAAGATTTTCGTGCTCCCAGTGGAAATTAAAATAAAAACGCGTGATTTTCTCAATAAAGTCCGCTATTTCTCTATTCAAAAAACGCATATAGGCCAAAATATTGGGCGTCAACACAATTTGCCTTGTCACATCCAGGCCAACCATTTTGATTTTTTTGCCCATTTCACCCAGCTTACGATAAACCAATTGTGCCGCATCCGGATCGCACCAATAGTTGTATTCAGCCACGGGAGAGCAATTCCCGAAGCTGTGATAATTCCCTCCCATTGAGATAATTTCACGCACATTTTGAAATGCCTTTGCCTCTTTTTGCAATGCAACGGCTATATTGGTCATAGGCCCTATGGTTAATAGCGTCACGCCTTCTGTCTTTTTTATTGTATCTAGAAGATAGTTCACCGCACCTGGCCGCCAATGTAACTTGGTGCTTTCTGGCAAGCCACTGTTCCCTAGCCCATCATCTCCATGTGTATCTTTCGCGTCAATGTAGGTGCGCACCAGTGGCTTTTTTTCTCCTACGTAAACAGGAACAGGGGAACATTTAAACTTCTCCAAAATTTTTAATACGTTTTCAGCCCCTTGTACGGGAGGAACATTACCGGCAACGGTCGTAATGCCCAGCACTTCTAATTCTGGAGAAGCCAAAGCCAGTAAAATCGCTAACGCATCATCAATTCCCGGATCACAGTCAATAATTACTTTCTTTTTTTCCATGTTTTTTCTCCTCTATTAAAAAATATACGAATAAAAAAATCACCACACCCCACTAAGGATATGGTAATTCTATAAAATTCACATCTTTATCCTTAGTTTTTTATACTGGGAGGGTCTCGAACCAGTCCAGAAAATTTTCTGATTTTAGCCAGAATAAGTATAGCAATCTTTTCGCGGAAATGCAAATTTTTCTATCCTAAATAGGGTTGATTAAAATTTCATTTTGCTTTCATAATTCGTTCATAAACTTTCCCTATACTAAATGCATACTTCTCTTTTCCCCTTCCCTATTATATATTTTTTATCCTTTGCCCAGCTATTTGCTGGGCACTTTTTTTATCCTGAATACCTTAAAAGTAAAAAACGCCTCTATAAAAGAAGCGTCCATCTATTTTATTCCTAGCCTTTTATTTTTCCATTTCTTCAATGCGTTCTGAAACATTTCGCTGAAAATTAATCACTTGATGATCGTAACTCTGCTCCATATAGGAAGAGGTAATCATAAAATCTGCAGTAGCTTTTGTATTTGCAATAGGGATGTCATACACCTGTGCAATACGCAATAGCGCCTTGACATCAGGATCATGTGGCTGTGCCTCCAAAGGATCCGCAAAGAAAACGACCATATCGATCCGCATCTCCGCAATCTTAGCGCCAATTTGCTGATCGCCTCCCAAAGGACCACTATTATACCCTTTAACCAACAATCCCGTTTTATCCGCAATTAATCTGGCCGTCGTTCCCGTACCACAAAGCACATGCTTTTCAAGAATTTCTTTATGCTTTATACACCAAGCAAGCAAAGCTGCTTTCTTATGATCGTGGGCAATCAGCGCTATCCTTTTTTGGGCAGGAATAGTGAATGTCACGAATTGATCTTTAATCATGCGTTTCTCCTCTCACACAAAGCCCCATTAAGTTGATTGCGATCGCAATGCTAAATGATAACGATTCTACTCGCTACCATAAAGCAAAAACATTTCTCAATACTTCTTTTCGGCATTAGAAACCCGGAAAAATTTTACCACCATGAATTGTCATTCCTTTTAGAGTAAAACCCGCAAACTTTTCTTTTTTCCCCTACAACATTGATTCATGAAAACATATACGGTATACTTTTTGCAGGATAACCTTCCCTATGC
>DOXU01000154.1 GCA_003518885.1 Oscillospiraceae bacterium | reverse complement strand
ACTCTTCTGCATATAATTATCAGTCTAATCCCCGTAGGAATTATCGGAAGGCCTTGCTTCGGATCTTTCCTTTTAACGATTTCTCGGGTGATTATTCGGGAACGGCCTTGCTGAATTTTATTGCTGGTGACGAAGGAAATGGTTCGATCGTGGAAAATACTGTTACGGGCTATGTCGTAAATGACAGTATCGTGTTTTTTTATGCGGGAACCATCGATGAGAATCGTACAGACCGCAAGAACTACAAAATTTATGCGACTTTCAACGGCACAGATAACGGTACGGTTACTTTTCGCTGCGACAACGACTCAGTGAATTTTGTGAACAATAAGGAAGCTTCGTTCCGTATTGTAGACAATATGGACGATGTCCGCCCATATTTGAAGCACCACTATGTTATTATCAACAATATTGATTATAACTATGACGACTATACTTCTGTACCGGGGTCACGTATTACTTATGAAGTAAGAGGGACTTTGACCCTCGAACGGAATATCAATACACAGATACCGGACGAAGATCAGGCAATCGAATGGTAAAGGCAAATCATTTCATGAAATTTGCAAATAGGTTGTGCATGGCGTGATACTTGTAGTTTAAATGGTTTGTTCCCATTAGATTACTAAAAATTTAATAAGATGCACAACTTTTTATCCTTGTATTTTTAAAACGTTTTATATGGATTTAATTCTGCTACTAAATAGTATAAACCTTTTAATGTAAAATGAAATGAGTAAAGTGAGAGGCTATAATAAACAGTTTATTTTGTTTTTTTCCTTTTTAATGATGGGAGTTAACATTTCGTATTCTCAAGAAAGTCATAGTTATAAGATTACTCCAGAAGAAATTTCCAAGGAGCCGATCAGTCCATTATTATATGGAAATTTTATTGAACTGGGGTATGGATGTCAGGCAGATGCGATGTGGAGTGAGATGTTTTTTAATCGGAGTTTCGAATCGTTTTATCCATACCGTTCAATAAATAAGGGATGGTATGATCTGTTTTTTGATGAAAATCATCCGGAGAAAGGATATGAAAAGGATTGGAGCAAATTTGACTGGTATCATAGTGGATATGAGCATAATGAATGGTTTGCTGCTCCCGGTACACCGGATCAACCTTCTGTTATAACAGATACAAGCACTTTTATAAAATATACTTCTCCTTTAGAAAGGGTAGTCCTTGTTCCTCAAAAAGGGGGTTGCGGGCATGGCAGTCAATACTTGAAGGTATCTAATTTGGAAAATGATAAATGGGGAGCTCTTGCACAATCTGGGAAATTGCTTCGGAAAGGTGTCAACTATTCTTTTTCTGGAATGATTAAATCAAATAATGGACCGTTAACCATTGAAATCAGGATGTATCCTCAAGGAAGCTGGAAAAGACCAATCCAAGTTGTTCCAGTTAAGATATCAGGTAACCATTTTAATTCTGTATCGGCTATCATAAAAAATCCTCATTTTTCAGGATATGCGACATTTAGCTTGTGGATTCCTCCCCATACTACAATTAATGTTGATGATTTTTCAATGAAACCCGATGATAGTTATTATGGTTGGAGGAGAGATGTAGTGGAAGTTCTAAAAGAAGTTAATCCTAAGATAATCAGGTTTCCCGGTGGATGCTTTGCTTCATTTTATAATTGGCGTGATGGTATAGGTCCTTATTCTGAGAGGAAACCCAAGCCTTCTTATTTTTGGGGAGGCCTTAATTATAATGATGTTGGAACAGCTGAATATGCGATGCTTTGCAATGCGGTAGGTGCAGAGAAACAAATTGTAGTAAATGTATATCATCCTTCGAAGAGGAAATATGATGTTGATTTTCCTGATGGTCAAGATCTTATGCCTGGCGGATATGTGTTTCCTGAATTTATGAGTTTGACCGAAGGGGCTCAGTCAGCAGCAGATTGGGTGGCTTACTGCAATTCAAAAGTCGGAGAAAACCCGATGGCGGACTTAAGGGCGAAACACGGTTATCGGGAACCTTTCGGAGTCAGGTACTGGGAATTGGACAACGAAGTGCACCGTTGGTTCGAGGCGAAGGATTATGCATGGGCAGTGGTGGTTTACTCGAAAGCGATGAAGGCCGTAAATCCGACGATCAAGATAGGGATGAGCTCTTATGGAGGGCGTCCGGGTAAAAAGGATTTCCACGATTCTTTCAACGACATGCTTGACATCGCGGGTCCTTACATTGATTTCATCGCCGACCGGGGCGACGGGGAAAAGATATCGGCCATGATGCTGGATAAAGTACGGAAATACAATCAAACGCATGGAACGCATATTCGATACTGCGACACGGAATGGCTGGCTTACAACACCGATGTGAAGAGAGATCTCTACAATATGGCTTCGAAAACGGGCGAAGCGACCAAATCTTTCATGTTCAGCAAATGGTACTATGCCTTAAATCTGGCAAAAAACTTCATGGCTTTTCAGAGATTAGGCAATGATGTAGGATTCGTCAATTTCAACAATCTGGCAAATACGCATAGTCAGAGTGCGATGGAAACTCCTAAGGAGGGTTCTTTCCTGACGGCTTGTGGAAAGGTGCTGCAATTGATCTCGCGTTCTCCTGCCGCTTATGTGTTAAACATAGAAGATTATCAGGCCAGGGAAAACGATGACTATCAGGTACAGGCAGCATGGGATACTAATCATACACGGTTGGTGCTGTATGTCTGCAATCGCACTAAGGATAGTCAGGTCACTCATTTTGACTGGTCAGCCTTACCAAGGCATTTTTCACGAGCTGTAAGCTCCACCTTATATGCAAAGGGTCCTCTGTCTCTGTATACGACGAAGGCTCATAATGCGATAAAAA
>DOXU01000055.1 GCA_003518885.1 Oscillospiraceae bacterium | reverse complement strand
GTTCGGTGAAGCGCTGCGTATTACGCTTGATCATTTGAATGACAAGAATTTCTATGCATTCAATCCTTCTTTTGACAAACCACGTTCGAAATGATTTTTCACAGTAAACGAATGTTTCTAAAATGAAGGGTAAAAGGCCTCTTGCTGTGCGTTAACATGACAGTAGGAGGCCTTTTATGTGGAACCGAATACGATGCTTTTTAGCGTGCAAAAGGGCCATAAGGCCAATCAGATAAAGTAAAAAGGGTATTTTAATAGGAGATATTGGGTAAGTAAATAAGGCGGGAAGGGATAATTTTGCCTGTTCCTCTGCAAAAGCGGGGATAATTGCATAATCTTTTTCGATTGGAGATTGCATCCGCTTGGAAGATGTCTTATAATAACGTAAGGATAAAGATGCAATGTTTTTCCACCAGGCTGGAAGATAATTTTGTAGGAATCGACGGATGGAGGAGATAATCCCATGAATCAAGAGCAAAGAGAACGTATCCAGGTGGGAAAAGGCTTCATTGCGGCACTGGATCAGAGCGGTGGAAGCTCACCGAAAGCGCTTGCAAGCTATGGTGTCGAGAAGAGCGAATATGCCAATGACAAGGAAATGTTTGACCTCATACACAAAATGCGCACACGGATTATTAAAAGTCCCGCGTTTGAGAGTAAACACATTTTGGCGGCAATCCTGTTTGAAAATACAATGAATCGTCAAATTGATGGTAAATTGACAGCGGATTACCTGTGGGATGTAAAAGGTGTTGTTCCTTTCTTGAAAGTAGATAAGGGTTTAGCATCACTGGAAAATGGCGTGCAGGTAATGAAACCGATGCCAGGGCTGGACGATTTGCTGAAACAGGCAGTTGAAAAACACATTTTTGGTACAAAAATGCGTTCAGTTATCAAAGAAGCAAATCCAACGGGTATTCATGCTGTTGTAGATCAGCAATTTGCTGTTGGCGCACAGATCGCAGCAGCAGGCTTGGTGCCTATTCTGGAACCAGAAGTAGACATTCATAGTGCAGATAAACAAGCCTCTGAAAAGATCTTGAAGAAAGAAATTTTGGCGCATTTGTCTGCTTGGAAAGACAATAAACCTTTGATGTTAAAACTCTCGCTTCCTACGGAAGATAATTTTTACCGTGACGTGATTGAACAGCCGCAGGTACTGCGCGTTGTGGCACTTTCTGGTGGCTATTCACGTGAGGAAGCTAATGCAAAATTGGCAAAAAACCATGGTTTGATTGCCAGCTTTTCTCGTGCTTTGACAGAAGGATTGAATGCTAAGCAAACAGATGCGGAATTTAATAAAATGCTGACGGCGTCTGTTCAGGCCATCTATAATGCTTCCATTGCTTAAGATGTTATTTGTCGGCGGAGAAGCTTGACAAATATAGCGGATTATGTTAAGGTAAACGTGTAAACCGAGGATGAGGGAGTAAAATCGTGTACGGCATGACAGAGAGCCGGGATGCTGAAAATCCGGTATGCGGCGGCACGATAAATGGGCCTCAGAGGGCGGCGCAAAAGGATTTTTCCGAGTAGTGACCGACGCAACGCCAGCGTTATGGGGCGAAGGATGTGTTGGCATCCTGCTTGAAGCGCGTATTGTTTTTTCAATACGAATCAAGGTGGCACCGCGAGTGATATAACTCGTCCTTGTAGAAATACAAGGACGGGTTTTTTATTTTATATAAATAGAAAATAAAGGGGAGCCAACACTCCACCCATTGTGTTTTGAAAGGAGTAGGAGAATGGTTACCCCATCTTATGAAGAAGCTATAAAATTAGCGGGGAAATATGGTTGTATTCCGCTTTCTATGGAAATTTATGCAGATATGGAGACGCCGGTACATTTGATGTATCGTCTTGCCGCCAAACACGACAATTGCTTTCTTTTGGAGAGTGTAGAGGGGGGAAAAAAGTGGGGAAGATATTCCTTCTTGGGCTTTGACCCTCTTTTCGTCATCACTGTCAAAGATGGGAAAACCACTTTTGATTCTGGTGAAGGAAAAAGCGAAACGGTTACGGGAGACCCTTATGAACAGATCCGTAAAAAATTGGCTCCCTTCCGCTCTCCTATTTTAAGTGGCCTGCCACGTTTTACAGGCGGAGCAGTTGGTTACTTTTCTTATGATATGGTTCGGTATGCAGAGGATTTGCCGGATCACAATCTGGACGATGTCCATTGTCCAGATTGTAGCTTAATGGTTAGTAAGAAGCTGATTGTTTACGATAATGTCAAGCAAAAGATCATCATTATTGTCAATGCTTCCACACAGGGTGACTTTAAAGCGTCTTATGAAGAGGCCGTACAGGAAATAAAGGCTATTCATCAGATGATTCGTGCGGAGTCCGCTCCGGTGGTATCAACACCACATGAGACCCCTGAATGGGAAAGCAATATGACTAAGCAAGAATTTATGGATATGGTGGTAAAAGCCAAAGAAAATATCCGCAACGGAGATATTTTTCAGGTGGTGCTGTCCCAGCGTTTTTCCACTAAAATAGAGGGTTCCTTGTTTGATTTGTACCGGGTCTTGCGGGCGACTAATCCATCTCCTTATCTTTATTATTTGAAGATTGCAGGGGCTGAGGTGGCAGGAGCCTCTCCTGAAACATTGGTTCGCTTGGAGAACGGCCTTTTAGAGAATTGCCCAATTGCTGGTTCACGCCCACGCGGAAAGACACCAGAAGAGGACGTGGCTTTGGAGAAGGAATTGCTTGCAGATGCAAAAGAACTTTCCGAACATAACATGCTGGTGGATCTTGGACGAAATGACTTGGGACGGGTAAGTGAATTTGGCAGTGTAAAAGTAGTAGAACATGGAAAAGTTGTACGCTACTCGCAGATCATGCATATTACCTCATTGGTTACGGCACAGATCCGCAAAGATTTAGATGCTTATGATGCTCTGCGGGCGATCCTTCCAGCCGGCACGCTTTCAGGTGCGCCAAAGGTGCGCGCGATGGAACTGATTGACCAATATGAAAATAGACGACGCGGATTATACGGTGGGGCGGTAGGCTATTTAGGCTTTGATGGTAATATGGATGTTTGCATCGCGATTCGCACCGTTTTTGCCAAAGATGGGAAAGCTTATGTGCAATCAGGGGCAGGCATTGTCGCGGATAGTGTACCTGAAACGGAATACCAGGAGAGTATCAATAAAGCAAAGGCCGCTTTATTGGCCTCAGAGAAAGAGGGCGAGATTGAGTGATTTTAATTCTTGATAATTACGATAGCTTTTCCTATAATTTATATCAACTTTTCGGCTCTATTACACCGGATGTGAAAGTTATTCGTAGTGATAAAATTACCGTGGAGGAAATCGAGAAGCTACATCCCTCTCATTTGGTTTTATCGCCCGGCCCTGGTTTTCCAAAGGATGCTGGAATTTGTATAGAGGCGCTTTTGAAATTAAAGGGTAAATTACCAATCTTGGGTGTTTGTCTTGGACATCAGGCGATCGGAGAAGCCTTCGGGGGGAAAGTTGTGCATGCGCCTCAACTGATGCATGGCAAAACAAGTGAAATTCATTTTGATAGTAAATGTCCTATCTTTGCGGGACTCCCTGCAGGTTTGCACGTCATGCGTTATCATTCTTTGATTGTTGACAAAGCAACGTTGCCTGCCTGTTTGCGGGTGACGGCCATAGAACCAACCGGAGAAATCATGGGTTTTGTTCATCGACAGTATCCCATTTATGGAGTGCAGTTCCATCCAGAATCCTTTATGACAGAAGGCGGCATGACCATGCTGCAAAATTTTTACCGTTTGAAAGTATGAGGTGTTTTTTATGATTAAAGAAGCGATTAAGCAAGTTATTGAAGGAAAAGACTTATTGCCAGAACAGGCCGAAGAGGCCATGGATGAAATTATGAGCGGTAAGGCAACGTCTGCCCAGATCGGTTCTTATATCACGGCATTGCGTATGAAAGGCGAAACCATTGATGAAATTACGGCCAGTGCAAAAGTAATGCGAAGCAAAGCGCCTTATGTCAAAACGAGCGGTGATGTGATGGATATTGTGGGGACTGGTGGAGATGGGGCCTATACCTTCAATATTTCGACATTAAGTGCTTTTGTTACAGCAGCAACAGGCGTTGTTGTCGCAAAGCACGGTAATCGGTCGGTTTCGAGTAAGTGTGGCAGTGCAGATGTATTGGAATCACTCGGGGTGAAATTGGATTTGACACCAGAGCAGGTTGAACAGGTCTTAGAAAGAATCGGGATTTGTTTCATGTTTGCGCAGTCTTTTCATGGTTCAATGAAGTATGCTGCAGCACCACGCAGAGAGGTAGGGGCTCGCACGATTTTTAATATTCTGGGCCCGCTTTCTAATCCTGCTCATGCCAATTTGCAGTTGCTTGGTGTTTATGACGCGGCACTTTGCCAACCGTTGGCAGAGGTCTTAGCGAACCTGGGTGTTCGACGTGCTATGGTTGTCTATGGTGCAGCTGGATTGGATGAAGTTTCTGTTTGTGGTGAGACACAGGTGAGCGAATTGATAGACGGTCGTATCAGCAACTATCTATTGACACCAGAAAACTTTGGCCTGCGAGCGGCTTCCATTGAAGATCTACGTGGAGGCGGTGCAGAAGAAAATGCACAAATTGCAAGAGACATCTTGGCAGGAGCACAAGGGCCAAAACGAGATGCCGTTTTGATGAACAGCGCCTGTGCCTTGTATATTGCCGGTAAGGCGGATAATTTGACAGAATGTGTGGAAATTGCACGCCATATGTTAGATTCCGGGAAAGCTGCGGCAAAATTGCAAGAATTAATGTATGAATCAAATAGTGTTGCAGGATAAAAGAAGAAGGAGGCAAAATATGGGCAAAGGAACCATTTTGGATACCATCATGGCGAATCGGAAAAAACAGGTTGCCTTATTAAAAGAGAAGACACCACTTGAAAAAATGGCGGAACAAGCTTTTGCCACTCACGCAATGCGCCAGGCAATTGATTTTGCCTCTGCGCTAAAAGAAGGAGACCTTTCGGTTATTGCTGAGGTGAAGAAGGCTTCCCCTTCTAAAGGCGTCATTCAGCCGGATTTTCATCCAGAGAAAACGGCATTGGCTTATCAAAAGGCGGGGGCAAATGCAATCTCTGTTTTGACAGAAGAGACCTTTTTTCAAGGCAGTGCAGAAGTTTTTCAACAAGTGCGGACAAAAGTTTCTCTTCCCCTTTTACGCAAAGATTTTATTTTTGACGAATGGCAACTTTGTGAAGCTTGCATAATGGGAGCAGATGCGGTCTTGCTTATTGCTTCTTTGTTAGATGTTTTTGCTTTGAAAAAATTGCTGGCTATCGCGGAAATGTTTGGTATGCAATGTTTGGTAGAGGTGCGCAGTGAGGAACAAGCAAAAAATGCATTGCGGGCTGGCGCACGTGTTGTTGGTGTGAATAATCGTGACCTGGCTACTTTTAAGGTGGATCTTTCGGCTGCCGCACGATTTCGTAAGCTGATTCCTGAAGATGTTGTATTTGTTTCCGAAAGCGGTATTGTTCATACAGAAGATATGCGCAGAATGCGTGAAATTGGCGCTGACGCAGTGCTGATTGGAGAAACTTTAATGCGGGCACCGAATATCGAGGAAAAAATGCGGGAATTACGGGAAAGATAAGATGACAAAGGTAAAAATTTGTGGTTTAAGACGGCCAGAGGATATTCAAATTGTTAACCGTCTTTCTCCGGATTATATTGGGTTTGTTTTTGCTCCAAGTAGGCGTCAGGTTCTACCTGAACAGGCAAAGAAATTGCGTGCATCCCTTCATCCATCCATTTGTGCGGTGGGCGTGTTTGTAAACAGTGCACCAGAAGATGTGGCCGAGATTGCTATTCAGTGTCAATTGGCGGCTGTACAACTGCATGGCGGGGAAGATGCCGTTATGATCAAAAGGTTGCGCACGTTGCTTCCGAGCGGCTGTGAAATATGGAAAGCAGCTCATGTGCGAACGGTGGCAGATATTCAAGCGGTGGAAGTATGCGGGGCAGATAAACTCTTACTGGATGCTTTTTCCGCAAAGGCTGCTGGTGGTACCGGGCATCAATTTGATTGGACACTGCTTAATGAATATCGGCCCCATCTTTCGTTTTTTCTAGCTGGCGGGTTAAATCCAGAGAATGCGAGCAAAGCGGTGCGGTTGGTTAAACCTTTTGGCGTGGATGTAAGCAGTGGTGTCGAGGTGGACGGATTTAAAGACGAACAAAAAGTGAGACGCTTTATTCGGGCAGTCAAAAGCGTTTGAGTGGGGCACAGAAAATAGAAAGGGTGAGGTACCATGGCGAAAAAAGGGCGATTTGGCATTCATGGTGGACAGTATGTTCCCGAAACGTTGATGAATGCTTTGGAAGAATTAGAAGGCGCCTATCAGAAATATCAAAAAGATCCCGCATTTCAAAAAGAATTGCAGGATCTTTACCGGAATTACGCAAACAGGCCATCTTTGCTTTATGAGGCAAAGAAGATGACAGAGGATTTAGGCGGTGCGCGGATCTTTTTGAAACGGGAGGATTTAAATCATACCGGTTCCCATAAAATCAACAATGTATTAGGGCAAGTGCTGATGGCTAAAAAAATGGGCAAAAAGCGTGTCATTGCTGAGACTGGAGCCGGACAGCATGGTGTGG
>DOXU01000205.1 GCA_003518885.1 Oscillospiraceae bacterium | reverse complement strand
GTGTCCATAGAAAACGCTTGTGCCCGCACCAGTCCTCTAGCAGTTAGGTTCCTTCGCACTTCGGCATTCTGATCTAACACTGAAATAGCTTCCGCCATTTCTGGGATATTATAAGGATCAACCAATAGAGCCGCTTGCCCTGCAATTTCTTGTGTTGCGTGGCGATCACTGGTCATGACCGGCGTGCCAAGTGCCATGCTTTCAACAATCGGCAAACCAAAACCTTCTGCCAAAGATGGAAACAGTACAGCACAGGCATTCTGAATCTGCGCAAGCAGGCTTTCTCTTTCACACCAAGAGACCTGCTGCACCAATGCCGGCCTAGGATGCCTGCCTAACGCAAGAAGTTCCTCCCGCGCCCCAAAGCCTTTGTTGCCAAGAAGCCGTAAAGGACGATTGGTGCCGCTTTGTCCATGGGCTTCAATCAGACGGGCAATATTCTTACGTTTCTCTATAGAGCCAAAATATAAAAAACATTTCTCGCCTTCATCAGAAGAAAAATTCTCTATTTTTTGTTTGGGAGATACAGAAACAGCTTGCCCCAGAACAGTTACTTTATGACTATATTCGGGGAATAATGCCGCGATATCCTGCTGCACGGCATCCGAAACAGTGACAATCGCCGCAGCTTTTTGCATGCACTGCCGTAATATCTGCAACATACGATCGGACTGGATTCCAGTCAGCTCGGGATGAAGCAAAGGAATCAGATCATGGATTGTATAAATATTTGGGATATTTTCCCAGTACACCGGGAACGGATAACTCCAATGAACAATATCCGGCGTGTAGGCAGATCTGACTGAGCTCAAACGGCCAAATGTTGAAAAATGGACCTGAATTTTACGAAAAAAGTCGCTTCTTTCCCATGAATGCTCTGCTTGGGAAAATATGAGCGGCTGCTGTCTTTTCAAAGACGTTAAAAAGCGAAAAAGCTTATTATGCAACGCGTGAGGACGTCTTTGAAGGTCCTCCCCTCCCGCAAATCCGACCTTTGCACCACAAGAGAGCAGCGCATCATGCAGCGTGGAAGCATAGGTAGAAACCCCTGTTCCTCCCTCACCTCCAACGCCTCGCGCCCCAATAGCTACAACCGATTGCAGGGAGCGTTCGCTCAGCGTTTGCGCGTGGGTTTGCATGCTGATCTAAATATCTTGTCTACCCATGGACTCGTAACTGCGTAATTTTTATCCGGTGCATAATAATGATGCTGCAAGTGATGTTTCTGGATATATTTCAAAAACTTATTTGAAAAACGATACTGATGCGTTGCGTAGTGCCAGCCATCGTATAAGACATATCCACACAGAAAGCCGAAAAAGAATGACCGGCCACCTGACGCGCCAAAGATTACCTGAAACAGGCCATAGAACATTATAGCCAAAGGCAGACTAACAATGGCTGGCATAAGATTACGATATCGGTCGCGCGGGCATTCATGATGATTACCGTGCATAACAAAGAGAAAAGCTTTCCCAAGCCGAGACTGTAACCGCATATGAAATAGGAAGCGGTGCATCACATACTCAAAGAAAAACCAGATCAGCAGG
This sequence comes from Oscillospiraceae bacterium, assembly GCA_003518885.1. Taxonomy (GTDB): domain Bacteria; phylum Bacillota; class Clostridia; order Oscillospirales; family Ethanoligenentaceae; genus Ethanoligenens. The sequence continues at coordinate 1,725 of DOXU01000205.1, read as the reverse complement.
CCCAGAGCACTCATCCCAACCAGACGACCGACAGGCACCGGATTAGACACAACAAGAGTATATGCAAACACGCTCAACACAACCGCCCAAAGGCTGATAAAAACCATAACGGGCATGTAGGTTAAGCACTCAAGCCAGCGAGAACGGAATATCTTTAGATGCTTTTTCTCCAAAATTTATACTCTTTTGCTTACTAATTTAAGTCTTACATAGATGGGTATGAACCCGGCTAAATTTTGTCTTCCAAACGGCCTGCCTGTGCTCGCAACAGTCTCATTGAAACGCACTTTTAAACCACGCTTAAAGACAGACTCCTGATCAAATGATGTAATTCCGCTGGCGTAAGAGCACTGGCTAATGCCGTTTCCTCCTTCTCTGGAAACCTGACGGCAACATACGGAGTTGAGCGCTCACTGTCCTGATACGCAATTCCTTGTATGGACGGGCGATGATCCCCAAAGAACACTAGCAACGCCGATTTATCTTGCTCCTCCAACCATGTCATTAACCGTCCTAGCATAGCGTCACTACTCTGCAAGTGCCGTAAATAATGCTGTAGAGCCTCCTGAGGGCTCCCCGGCCAAGGAGCATGGTTTTCCATTGTCACAGCATAGAGAAAAAGAGGTGTTGTAGCGGTTGTCAGCCGGTTGATGATTGCCTCTGCCAACACAGTATCGCTCATATATTCCCCGGGAGGGGGCGCGTGCTGAACTGTTGAGCAGTTATCGACCGTATCAAACCCTATTATAGGCATCAACTGGTTTCGCCCGTAAAACTCCAGACTATGAGGATGCATGAAAACAGTCTGATATCCAGCAGCCTGCATCTGATAGGATAAAGCATAGGTTTTGTCTCTTTGTGCCGTCAGAAACGGGTCATACCGGCAAAAACCTAACTCCGCCTCCGTCCTGCCAAACATAACACCGTATTCTGTTCTCATGGTGTATGCACCAAAGCCACTCACCAATAGTGCCCCCTGCGCATACGCTCGAGTCTTCGCTTTTTCTAAAAACGGCAATCCGACAGTGTGGGCCGCAGCCTCACGGAAAATAGATGGGTCAGCGTAAGACTCACACTGTATGACCAGCACAATATCCAGACCAGCTTTCGCTTTGTTCGCCAACACTGGCGGGGGCGCAGGCTCTTTTTTCCAAAGCATCCAATAAACCGCAAGCATGCCTAGAACACCCAAACGGTTGACGTCACGCTCCCAATCAGGCGCAGAAATATCCAAGTATGTAGGGATTTTCTTACCAATAAAGCAAGCTATAACTATAGTGCCTAGAGCACAAAAGCGTATGTCCAAAAGATTCGTAAAATAGTACCATAATGACAGTGGGATGCATAAAATGAGACCTGCAAGAACAACCCAGCCGATAAGGGGAACGGAAAAAACGAAGAAGCTCGGATTTTTAAGTAAGACCCCCAAAGAAACGACATCAGAAAAATAAACAGGTTCTTTTAAAATTTTATACTTAACACACGATACAATGGAAAAAATATAAAAAAGAAATGATGCTATCATAACCCCAAAAAATGGAGATCCTGAAATAAAAACAAAAAAAGAATAAAGCACTGACAGTGTTAAAAAGTGAACACTCATCAGAATTTTATTTTGATTATACTTTCTATTTCCGGCGACTGGAAGGAAAAGAGCGGGTATTGTGAGAAGAAACGTAGCTAGAAGACACAAAAAAAAATCAAACACCACGATCCACACGCCCG
>DOXU01000192.1 GCA_003518885.1 Oscillospiraceae bacterium | reverse complement strand
TTCAATGGCTTCTGGCATTACGTGGTGCTGGCCTGACATCGATGAAAAATGTTCCCACAACGCCAGACAGTCTGCTCGGGCCGGCTCATCGGATTTCCCATATTCGCGAAACAAATTTCGGGCGCGTTTTTGACGTGCGGTCAAAACCGACACCGGATAGCGCGGCTTATACGTCCGTCAACCTTCCTCCTCACACGGATCTGCCCACACGCGAACTTCAACCCGGATTCCAGTTTCTTCATTGCCTCATCAACGATGCAACCGGAGGAGAAAGTATTTTCGTTGACGGTTTCGCCATTGCAGAGGCACTGCGAAACGAACATCCGAACCATTTCGCCATTCTGACCAACACGCCTTTACCATCCTGGAATCGTGATGATCGGACGGACTATCGCTGGTCCAGCCCCCTTATTGCGCTTGATCAGCATGGAACCGTTTCGGAAATCCGCTATGCGAATTTTCTTCGCGGCCCCATTGATGCTCCGACTGGTAAAATGTCCACTATTTATGAAGCACTACGCCTCTTCCAAGCCATGACCCGTGAGGAACGTTTCCGGATCGAACGACGGCTGAACCCTGGCGACATGTGGATCTTCGACAATCGCCGGGTCATGCATGCGAGACGGGAATTCGACCCACAAAGTGGTGCGCGTCATCTACAGGGCGTCTATGTTGACCGCGATGAAGTCTCTTCGAAAATCCGGGTTCTGCCTCGGCTCCTCAATCAGTCAGACTAACTGACTGCCATGGAGCCGAATAATTTTTCCGAGTGGCGGTCTCGATGGATGCAGGCAGATGGCCCCGTGGGTTTTCTGCTTTTGCCACAATTTTCCATGCTTGAACTATTCTGCGCCATAGATGCTTTTCGTGTTGCCTCCCGCTTTGGCGGCGAAGGATTCGGATGGTCACTGTTCTCTCAGAACGGTCAACCCGTAACAGCTTCCAATGGAATCTCGATTCCAGTCACAGAGGCATTCGGTGCCGGAAAAACGCCGAAGATTTTATTTGTGATGGCCAGTTATGAACCACTTCACAGCGTAACAGCCGCTACACGTGCGGAGTTAAGACGTATAGCGCGGCATGGAACATTACTGGGTGCAGTGGATACAGGAGCATTTATTCTGGCGGAGTGTGGTCTTCTTTCCGGGCGACGCGTGACGATGCACTGGGAAGCTGTCAGTGCTTTTTCTGCAGCATATCCGGAAATCGTCGTAGCCCCGACACTCTACGAATTTGATCGCGATCGTCTCACGTGTGCTGGCGGATCAGCTGTTATCGATATGATTCTCTTCCTGATCAGTTTGCAGAAAGGCGATGCCCTCATGCGAGTTGTGGCAGAACAGATTATCCATCCCCCACTCCGCACTGGGGACACGGCCCAAAGGGGTTCACCAGAACGACGTTATGCCTTGTGTGATGACCGTCTAGTGAAAATCGTCGAACTCATGGAAAGTAATATAGAGCAACCTCTGTCCATCAGCTTCATTGCCACCGAAGTCGGGCTTTCACAACGTCAACTGGAACGACTATGCCACCGTTATCTAGGGCGCTCCGCAAAGAATTTCTATCTCGCCATCAGACTCGAAAAAGCACGCCAACTACTGACCGACAGCAAAGCAAGTGTTTCAGAAACCGCTTTTTCTACCGGATTTGAAAGTCTTGCGCATTTTTCGCGAACTTTCCGTCAGATTTATGGTTGCGCTCCCTCTAGCCTCCAACGAACAGGCAATCGGGTGGTGCCTGAAATGCTCGCCCGAATGCCGTCATTTTCTTCCTGACTTTATTAAACCAAATTCCGCAAGATACTTTCGTCCCATGAACGTTCAGAAAACAGACTGCCGTTCTCGTAAACTTTCACAGAACCCTTCAAATAAAAATAAAACTGATCCGAATACATTTCTACCTCGGTGTCAATACTCACTTTCCAGGCGTTCTGTTCCATCTTATAGCTTTGTGTCAGAACATATCGGGCAGATAATGGATCATCATCGTTAATGGAAAGATCCCGCTTTAAATTATGACTCACAATACAGTTAATATCATCCAGTTTGTAAACGCCTTCACCAAATACACCGCCTTCGGCATCAGTGATATAAGTCCTTTTTCCGGTTATAAAATCTTCCATACTATATCGGAGCAATTGTCCTGCAGACAGGGATGTCATAGGTGTTTTTGCTCCCTGCACCGGTGGAGCAAAAGATACTTTTTCATCGCGCTCACGAAAGTTTCCTACGCGTAACGGGAGCTTTAACTGTCCATTCCGGAAAGACAAAAGCGCGTGGAAGGGAGCAGGCCACACCATAGGCCAATATGAAGTAGCTATGGAGAGTTGAATTTTATGCCCTTTTGCAAAACGATGACCACAACAATTGAGTTTTATATTCAAATCATACCAAGTTTCTTTTTCCAATAATGTAGGATTTTCATGTCCAGTATGATGTGTCAGATTGAACGGGTGATAACTGATACGCATCGCCTCCCCTGTCTCTGACACATCCGAAAGAAGAATAACCACCTGAGCAACTGTGGCATCAGAAGAAAATTCGATATTAATCTCGGGAAAGCCAAGAATTTCATAATCGTTTTCCAAGGGAGCCGTTTCGAAGACAAGAGCTCCACCATCCTCCACTCTCTGGTCAATCGGCATTTCCCCTATACAACCAGTACCCATCCATTCGCCTGCGGCTCTACCGAAACTATGTAGCGAACAAATATTCATTACAGTATCATCTTTTATAAAATTGGATGATTCTATTAATTCACCATAATTTTTAAGCATAAAATAGTAAGGTTGAATTTCTTCAGACGGCCATTTTTCTTCCGCAGACCAATTACCCGGCATAAAGGAACAAGTAGATTTCGGTTTTATATAATCCGTTATATATGAACGCAATATCGGTTCATTCATAATACCTGTATCAGTTTCTTTAAGCCATTGATCCCACCAGCGCACTGCTTCCTGCAAAAAACCTATCGCTGGCCCCGGAACACCATCATGCGGATAGACATGTCCCCAAGGTCCAATAATACCTTTTCGTGGCACCGTAAGATGCTCAAGCAATCGCGGAACGGCATTCGTGTAACTATCTACCCATCCCCCCACGACCATTACTGGACATTCTATACTGGAATAATCCTCGCAGACCGAACCATGCTTCCAATAACCATCGTAATGCTGATGCCTTAACCACAAAGCAGGAAAGAAAGGCAGATTTTCGAGTCGTTCTTTCCATTTTTCACGCCAACTCTCCCCTGAAAACTCTTCGAACGGTGGCCTGCTCTGAAACGCCAGCATAATACTGCCCCACCAGAGATTGTCATTCAAAAGACAGCCACCCATATAATGGATATCATCAGTATATCGATTATCCGTGGAATAAACGGTAAGAATCGCTTTAAGAGCCTGTGGTCGACGAGCAGCCACCTGGAGACAGTTAAACCCTCCCCAGGATTTTCCCATCATTCCGATAGAACCGGAACACCAGTCCTGTCTGGCAATCCAATCTATGACTTCCAGAGCATCATCCTGTTCCTGCTTGAGATATTCATCCTCTAACAGACCTTCAGACTCTCCACTCCCGCGCATATCCACACGCACACATGCGTATCCTGCCTTACAGAAATAACCATGCATAGGTTCATCGCGTATACGTGTTCCGTCCGCTTTTCTATAAGGAATATATTCCAAGATTGCTGGAACCGAATGATTCTTTATCGTAGCCGGCAGCCATATTCGTGCACTAAGAGTACATCCATCAGAAAGAAGAATCGGGATATTTTCATCAACCTTGAACGACATTTCACAACCTCACACTGCTGACTGCAAACAACGCAATACTTTTCCTCGAAAAAATCTCTTTAAAAAGAAAACCCACACAGCACCTGCGGACACAACAATAGCAACTATTGACCAGTACAATTCAGGACTAAACACCCCCCACAATGTACCAATCAATCCACTTATAATATTTCCAACAAAAAATGTTGCATACCAAAGCGCCATCACCAGACCACCTGATTTTTTTGGAGCAAAACGGGAAAATAAGCCCATCGCAGCCGGCGTAAAAAAGAGATCTCCCACTTCCCAAATGATCAAATAAAACGCGATAGTTAATTTGTTTGGCGATATTCCTCCGTATAAAAAAGCGAAAAAAGATATAAATACCTGAGAAGTAGAAATTATGACGGCACCCACAAAAAGCTTCATAAAAACATCTGGCTCTTTGTATCTACCTGCTTGTCTACCCCACACCCAATTCAATATGGGTATCCCAAATATAACAACTGCTGGTGGAATAGCCTGTAACCATCCCACGCTTATGTCTCCCGGGACAGTAGATACCCAGTGCACCAAAGCGTTTGCCTGTTGCTCGTAGCTGATCCAAAGCAGAACCGACGAAAAAAATACAGAAACAATCACAGAATAAGCTATTCTAACGTTTTTTTTATCTTGGACAAAATTCAAAGACCCTTTATTTTTTTCATTGGAAACTGAAGGTTTATAGAAAAAATAAGTAACTAATCCGATAACCATACCAACTGTCGTAGCATCGAAGGCAATCGTCCAGCCCCATTTTTGAACAAAAATCATACATATGACAGGTGAAATTGCTGCACCAATATTAATAGAAAAATAGTAGAGAGAAAACCCTCTCTCACGCCTTTTATCATTTATATCGTATAGATCACCCACTTGCGCCGCAATATTTCCTTTTAAGCCACCTGTTCCAATGATTATAAGAAATAGAGCCCATAGAAACCAAGCATGATCCGTTATAAGAAGATGACCAAGAGCGATAAAAACCCCACCAGCAATAACGACCTTCCGTCTATCTATTAAACGATCAGCAATAAAACCACCAAATATCGGTGTTAAATATATCAAACCAGAGTAGATTCCATAAACAAAAGATGAGTATCCAACAGCACTACGTGACGAGTAAAAAAAACTTAGAAAATAAAACCCATATACCCTTTCGGGAAATTCAAAAAAAACAAAAGATGACATATAAATAATTAAGAGTGAACGTAACCCATAGAACGAAAATCTTTCCCACATTTCTACAAAAGATAAAATAAACAATTCTCTAGGATGCCCAAAATATTCTTTAGAAATTTTTATTTCTTCATTGCAATAAACAGATGCCATTTATACAAACTGCCGTTTAATTTTTTTGTCCCAATTTTTATCTATCATTTTTTTGCCATTGCGAAATACTATAAATTTTTCATTATAAAAAAATGCATCTTTATCAGAATGAAGATAAACCTCAGATATCAATTTGACATTTTCACCTGCCATTTGAAAGGAACTACTATAGCCAGTTACCATTTTGGAAGAAGTGGGATCAGAAGATTGAAG
>DOXU01000171.1 GCA_003518885.1 Oscillospiraceae bacterium | reverse complement strand
CATTAAAGATTCCACAGATTATGTATTAACTTTTGATGAAGTGGCGAAAATGTTTAAAGATGCTGACTTGGATTTGGCATCTTTGCCTGAAGATACGAAGGACCATTCTTCAACAGCAGGCCGAATTTATGCCCACACTGGTGGCGTGAGTAAAGCGGTACAGATGACATTTGAGCATTTATGCCCAGATCATAAGTTTCCGCTTCGTTCTATTCAGGCCAACGGAATCATGGAGTGTAAAAAGCTTTTAGCTGATGTACAGGCAGGAAATATAAAAGCGAACTTTATGGAAGGCATGGGTTGTATTGGCGGCTGCGTTGGCGGCCCGCGCTCTTTGCTTTCACGTGAAGAGGCAACTAAACATGTGGATGATTACGGTGCCGAAGCACGATATGAGACACCAGCCGAAAACCCCTACGTATTGGAAATTCTTTTGCGCTTGGGATTTGACACTGTTGGAAGTCTTTTGCACAATGATGATATTTTTACACGGGATATTTAATAAATAAAACGCTTTTTTCATGAAAACCTCCGGTTTTTTCACGAGATACCCTTTCACGTATTGACTTAAACCTTACGTCGGGTATAATGTTCTTGAACGGAATATTAGGTGCAAATGCACCCAAACATCCTGTCAAGGACAGGAAAAAACTGGAGGTTATTCTATTGAACAGCAGGGTTTATAATTTTTCCGCTAGCCCTTCTATGTTACCAGAGCCAGTATTGAAACGTGCCGCAGAAGAAATGCTTAACTATCAGGGTTCAGGTCAGTCAGTGATGGAGATGTCACATCGATCAAAAATTTTTGACAGTATCATTGTTGGATGCGAATCACTGCTGCGTGAAGTGCTTAATATTCCGTCAAATTATAAAGTTTTATTTTTACAGGGGGGCGCCTCTAGCCAATTTGCCATGGTGCCACTCAATCTAATGAATAAAAATCACAAAGCTGACTTCATTATCACGGGTCAGTGGGCAAACAAAGCATATAAAGAGGCTGCCCGTTATGGAAATGCACGGATTGTGGCCTCTTCCAAGGATAAAACATTTACGTATATTCCAAAGACGTCCCGCGCGGACTTTGATCCAGAAGCGGATTATGCCTATATTTGTTTAAACAACACAATTTATGGTACTAAATATCCCGAATTACCTGATACAGGAGATGTTCCTTTGGTAGCTGATGTTTCCTCTTGTATTCTTTCAGAACCGTTGGATGTCAGCAAATTTGGTTTGGTATTTGCCGGCGCACAAAAAAATATGGGACCTGCAGGCCTAACCGTTGTAATTGTGCGTGAAGATTTAATTGGTAACGCACAAGAGATTACACCGACCATGTTTAACTATGCTACGCATGCAGAGAAGAATTCTCTTTTTAATACCCCACCATGTTATTCTATTTATATGTGTAAATTGGTTCTAGAATGGCTGAAAAATCTTGGCGGTTTGAAAGCAATGGCAAAGATCAACCACAAGAAGGCGGATATTCTTTATGGATTTCTTGATCAGTCGAAGTTGTTCCATGGAACAGTAGTAAAAGAGGATCGTTCTTTGATGAATGTCCCGTTTGTAACGGGGAGTGATGAAATGGATGCAAAAGCCGTCAAGGCCGCTGAAGCTGAAGGTTTTGTCAATATCAAAGGACACCGTACGGTTGGTGGCTTACGTGCTAGTATTTATAATGCGATGCCAACCGAGGGCGTGGAAAAACTGGTCGATTTCTTGAGACGTTTTGAAAAGGAAAATGCTTGATGACGGTTCGATGAATAGAGGGAAACAATATGTTTAATATTAAAACAATGAATAAGATTGCTCCCGCTGGGCTACACCGGTTTACCCCGGGGGAATTCCAATGCGGAGACGATATAGAGACGCCAGATGCTTTTTTGGTTCGTTCGGCAGCACTTCATGAAGTGGAACTGCCTACCTCGCTTAAAGCGATTGCGCGAGCAGGCGCAGGTGTAAATAATGTTCCAATCGATAAATGCAGTGATGCAGGTATTGTTGTGTTCAATACACCAGGCGCAAATGCAAATGGTGTGAAGGAACTCGTTATTGGTACGATGATTCTGGCTTCTCGTAATGTCATACCGGCCACGGAATGGGTGAAAACCTTAAAGGGCAAGGGTGATGAGGTTCCCAATCTGGTCGAAAAGGGTAAAAAGCAATTTATCGGACCGGAACTTGCAGGGAAAAAATTGGGCGTTATTGGTTTGGGCGCCATTGGCGTCCGGGTCGCCAATGCCGCCAGGGCATTAGATATGGATGTTTACGGATACGATCCATATCTGTCTGTTGAAGCTGCTTGGGCAATTTCCCGAGATATCTATCATGCTTCAAGCTTGAATGATATTTTCCAAAATTGCGATTATATAACCATTCATGTGCCGCTTACACCGGAGACACGTGGCCTGATCAACGCGGAATCTATTGCAGCAATGAAAAGGGGCGTTCGCATCTTCAATCTGGCACGTGGCGATTTAGCCGTGTCAGAGGATGTTGCCAAAGGATTGCAATGTGGGCAGGTTGCCTCGTATGTAGTGGATTTTCCTTGTGATGAGTTGCTGGATGTCCCTGGCGTTATCTCCATTCCACATCTGGGGGCCTCTACCCCAGAATCGGAGGAAAACTGTGCAACAATGGCTGCATCTGAGTTGATGGACTTTTTGAAATATGGCATCATTCGTAACTCTGTTAATTTTCCCAATGTAGATCTTCCAATTTCCGCAGCGGGACGAGTGACCATTATTCATAAAAATAAACCAACGATGTTATCTCAAATTACGGCTTGTTTTGCTGAGGCCTGCATTAATATTGAAAATATTATTGACAAGTCTAAAAAGGAAATGGCTTATACGATTGTAGATGTTTCGGAAGAAAGACTGGATGCAGTTACCGACCGTCTGCGCGCATTGGATGGCGTCATTCGTGTTCGCGTTATTTAATAATTAGCGATTATGAATCGTTCAAATAAAGAGACTGCCGTTTTCAGGTTACCTGAAAACGGCAGTCTCTTTTTGTTCAAAAGGGTGTAAAAGGAATTAGTGCATCATATACTGAACGTTTTGTACCAATTCTCCCACGGCATGAATAGCCTTGTTTGCATTCTTTTTAACGTTAGAATGTCTACGATGCTCGGATGGCCAAGCGGCAATCATACCAATAGCGGCACCGGCGACAACGCCCGCGATAATTCCCTTGCTTACATTAGACATATGGTTATGCATCATTTTTCAGCCTTTCTTAGCAGCTTTTCTAAAACAGAGTCTCCAGACGGCTTCCGTGTGCTGCTTGATTCTATTGAAACCAATATTAGTTTTTCCCAGAACCGGCTGAAAATGTTTGCCTGTTTTTGGTAAAATCAGGCGGAACATCAAACAATCATGATACGGTTACCCCGTTTAATGCGTATGTTGCAGTGGAAGAGTACAGGACATAATTTGTCATACCTAGGGATTTTAAAGCGGAAATTTGGGCATTAATATCGGCCGTCGTGGCAGTTTGGGTTGTTGTGCCTGTTCCAGCTAAAATAAAGGGAATATCATTTTTATATTTATCCGCATTTTGTGTTTTTAAAGCAGATGCTGCAGCATTGACTGATACACTAAGCCCAGCAGCCGGATCCGGAATGGCGGTTCCGCCTGCCGTGACACCTGTGACAGAGGAAGGAACAAATAGGGGACTGACGGCATCCGCACCATAGCTATAAGGATCTTGATCCTGCCCTAATGTTGCCTCGCCACTTCCAAGGGCGGCATCAGCGGGAAGCACGAGAGTAACGGTAGCACCAGCTGTATGCGCTTTTTGTGCAATGCTGCTAACAAATGTCTGCAAAGCGCTTTCCTTGGTTCCGACGTTGTTCCCATACCAGACGTGTTTCTGTTTGCCTGATGGAAACTGTACATTACTTAGATAAATTTGTTTGAAACCGAGAGAGGTAATTTCTGTAGTCAAATCGGTCAGATATTGCGTTGCATCTGCAGCATATGGGTTTAACCAACGGTTATTGCTCTCATCTAGCCAAGTAATATCATGGCTGGTAGAATTATGAACGGAAGCAGTTCGGATGACATTGGCCGCGAGAGGATCCTTAAAACAGCTGATGTCTGCTGCCGGTGTCATACCATACTTCTGAATTTCCTGAATAATGGCGGCACCATCCAATGCGCCTTGTGCGACTAATCCATTATTTTGTACTTGGCTAATCTTAGAAGTGTAATGTAGTGCGCCATCTTCCCCTTTTAATTCTACGATGGCTGTTTTTATGCCGGCATTTTTGGCGGAAGAAAGGATTTGATCCATGGAGGTTTGCGTCAAGGTACCGCTAGACAAATAAACCGCCTTCACACCACTGGATGTCGCACTTTGTGCAGGATGAGAAGAGGAAGCTTTGGATGAGGTCGTTGGATGAGAGGAAACGGTTGTTTTTGAAGCTGTACTGCTGGTCGATGTGGATGTATTTTTGGTCCCTTTTATTGCTTGGTGGAGAGGCACATAAATATTCCAACCAATAAAGATCAGAACGACCACAGCGACAATAACGAGAATGGTCATAAAAGGGCCACCTCCACGCCGACCGTGTCGGTGTCTCCCGGGGTTAAATTGATAACGTTTGATTTTTGACAATGTTATACACCTCATTACAGCAGTAAAAAATTCAAAAGTTGAGTTGATTTCCAGACAAAAAAATCGTTTTACCAAAAGACGAACAAATAAATGATAAAAATTTTGATCATATTGTAAAAAGGAAGGAACACATTTTCCCATCCTTTTTTCCCCTCTTGCACATCATTACCTAAACAAATTATAATGATAGAGTAAGCATAAGTAGAGGCAGAGTTGCAAGCGGCTATTTTATCAGAATAGGTGCAGAATCTGTTCTCTAATACGAATATGCGGGAGGGCTGGTTTTGCCTGCAATGAATATTGAAAAAATTTCGCCGGATAAATTGCGTGTCACATTGGATAGCGCAGAATTGGACCGGTATAATCTTGATTACATCTCCATTAGTGCACAAAGTCCTGCTACCAAGCGGATGTTAAAGGATATTCTTGCAAAGGCGCTTACACTAGAGGGATTTTCTGCAAAAGGAAGCCAGTTACTAGTAGAAGTGGTGCCTGGTAAAGATAAAGGATGTATCCTTTATCTAACAAAAGCAGCAATGGTTCCTGAACAGGAGGATATCCACACCGTAGCGCAAAAGGAAAAAAGTATTTTGCTTTCTTGTGCATTGTTAGAGGATATTTTGGATGCTGTGAATCGGTTTGCCGATTTTCCGGAAATTCTCTTGAAAAAAAGCGCGCTCTACTATTTAAGAGACCAATACTTTTTGTTGTTTTCCCCTGTTTGGTTAGGAATGGATAAGAATCGCTTTCGCTCCTTGCTCGCGCAGCTCTCTGAATATGGAAAGATTACAGAGACAGATGCTATCACCGAGGCGATGCTTTTGGAACATGGAAAAGCAATTAAAGAAGAACATGCTGTTGAACAGATTATGCTATATTTTCATTAAATGCCCTTGCAGATAGACCCTGCTTTTGTTATCCGCGTAATGTACGGATGGCAAAGGCAGGGTCTTTTGCGCCAAATACGGCACTTCCAGCCACCAGAATGTCAGCACCTTGTGAAATGACAGAAGATGCGTTCTCCGGTTTGATACCGCCATCCACTTCAATTTTCGTTTTCAAGGCAAGTGTAGCACACTTTTTGCGTAGAGTGGCAATTTTATTTAAAGTCTGTGGCATCAATTTCTGTCCGCCAAATCCTGGTTCTACGGTCATGATCAATACCATGGAAAGCTGATTTAGATAGGGAAAGACCGTTTCGATTGGAGTATTGGGTTTATCAGAAAGAGCGGCGTCTATGTGAGCTTGCTGCAGGCGTTCTAAAAGCATGCGAATGTAGGCGGCATTTTCACATGCCTCTATATGAAAGGTAATACTGTCTGCGCCAGCATGAATAAAATCATCCAATAGCCGATCTGGGTTATTTATCATGAGATGAATATCGAATGGTAATGTGGTGCAGCTACGAATGGAATGAATGATGGGTGGACCAAAAGTCAGATTAGGGACAAAT
>DOXU01000140.1 GCA_003518885.1 Oscillospiraceae bacterium | reverse complement strand
CCGACTGAGCTACAGAGGCAAACCATGGCGACCCGAAGGGGGATCGAACCCCTGACCTCTAGCGTGACAGGCTAGCGTTCTAACCAGCTGAACTACCGGGCCGTATCGCCGCTGCCGTCCAAAACAAAATCATTTTGTAAGCACAAGCAGCGTTATTTATTATACAAGACTTTTAAACCTTTGTCAATCACTGAATACAAAATTTTTCACAATTTTATATTTATATTTTTTGCAATGTTGACAAGCCCCAACATTGTGATATAATGAAATCAGTTTTGGATTGCCCGGATTTTTATAAAACATATAAGTTTACTTGTATTTTTCATCCGTCTATCCAATATTGAATACTGACCTTATCGAGAGCGGCGGAGGGAAAGGCCCTATGAAGCCCGGCAACCTGCATAAAAAGCAAGGTGCCAATTCCTGCGGGTGTACTCACCGCGCAGATGAGGAATTGATGGTAACGCCCTCCGGTTTAATGGCCGGGGGGTTTTCTATCAAATGGCATTTACCAAGGAGGAAAACATATGGCTACAAAAAGCTACTTCACATCAGAGTCTGTAACAGAGGGGCATCCAGATAAAGTCTGTGACCAGATTTCCGATGCGGTTCTGGACGAAATTATTTCACAAGATCCAACGGCACGTGTTGCTTGCGAAACCTTTGCAACAACAGGCATGATCCTTGTGGCTGGCGAAATCAGTACGGATTGTTATGTTGACATTCCTAAAGTAGTCCGTAACACAATTCGTGAAATCGGATACACCCGCGCGAAATTTGGTTTGGATTGCGACACCTGTTCCGTTCTAACTGCGATTGATGAACAGTCCCCCGATATCGCTGCGGGCGTAGACGTTGCCTTAGAAACACGTGGTGATAGCGTTGACACCGATGCAGACATCGGTGCCGGAGATCAGGGCATGATGTTCGGGTTTGCTTGTAATGAGACCCCAGAACTGATGCCGCTACCAATTTCTTTGGCACACAAATTGGCACGCAAGCTGACCGATGTACGTAAATCCGGCGAGTTAAGCTACTTGCGTCCTGATGGCAAAACACAGGTAACCGTCGAATATGAAGATGGACGTCCCGTTCGTGTGGACACAATCGTCGTCTCAGCACAACATGATCCCGATGTTTCATTGGAACAGATTCATGATGACATTATCAATCATGTCATTAATCCAATCATTCCTGCAAATCTGTTGGATGCCAAGACACGCTTCTTTATTAACCCAACAGGTCGTTTTGTTCTTGGCGGACCTGCAGGTGATACTGGTCTTACCGGTCGTAAAATCATCGTCGATACCTATGGTGGATATGCCCGCCACGGCGGCGGCGCATTCTCCGGAAAAGATCCAACAAAAGTTGACCGCTCCGGCGCGTATGCCGCCCGTTATGTGGCTAAGAACATCGTAGCTGCTGGTCTTGCCGACAAATGTGAAGTAGAGATTGCCTATGCGATTGGCGTTGCCAATCCTGTCTCCATCTTGGTAGACACCTTTGGCACCTGTAAAATTCCTGAATCCAAGATTCAAGAATTGGTGACAAAGCATTTTGATCTTCGCCCGGCTGCAATCATTAAAAAACTTGATTTGCGTAAACCAATTTTCCGTAAACTGGCCGCTTATGGTCATATGGGACGCGAAGATTTGAACGTCAGCTTTGAAAAAACAGACATGGCTGAAGTCCTTAAAAAAGCTGCCCAGGCTTAATCAGAACATATTTTCAACCTCCACCCATCTCTCTTTGGGTGGGGGTTTTTTGTCCTTTTAGAGCTTAATTAAACGAATAAGAAGGCTTTCTAGCCCCTCTCTCCTACTCCTTAAGCCCTGTTTTTCTTCCATATTAGGGTATTTCACCATTCTTTCCTACAGTACATAGGATAAAACAGAGGGAGTTGGATATGTTTCAGATTATCACCGGCATTGGAATTGCTTTTCTCGCCCTGCTGGGAGTCAGTGAGCTAATCCGAGGTGGTCTGCAAATTTTCTTGGCACCGCCAGCGGAACGTGTCACTTATATGGTACGAGTTCGCGGAGGGGATGAGAAAGTCGAATACATTGTACGGGCTTTAGCATTTACTGCAAGAGAACGACGCACCAAAAGTACGCCTGCTATCATCCTCATCGACGATAACATGGATGAACAGACACGGCGAATATGCGACGTCTTAGCAGGAGAATTGGGTTGCGTCAGCGTATGCAAATCGCACGAACTATCTGATCTTATACACACAGAAGCCTAGCCTTTTCTGTCCCAACAAGAAAGAACCCCCGTACACCATTTTGGGTGTACGGGGGTTCTTTTCATCATGCGAAGAGCTTTCGCTGTTCTACATAAAGGTGCAAACTTATAGCGATGAGGATTTCTCACCCCATTTGTTTCTCTATTGGAATTTTTGCCTGAAGTGATGCCGGAACATCCAGCAAACGCTGATTAGATGAGCCCCTAAAGAGCAGATCATAACTCATCTTTTCTCGTTCAAAACGGCCATCTACCAAAACATCCACTGCCTGCAAAAGGCGACGCACCGCGGACTCTTCCGCTGACATTTTCCGCAATTCCTCGAACAAATAACCGGTATATGCCCAAACAGAATAACCAACAGCCTTTGCTGCTTCTGCTAGATCGGCCATCGCTTCGCTTTGACAAAACGGCTCTCCCCCGCTCAGCGTCAAACCAGCAAGCAATGGATTTTCATGCATTTCATCCAAAACCTTCTGAGGCGACACTTCATTGCCGCCCTCAAACGGCCATGTCTGCGCATTTTGACAATCTTGGCAATGATGAGGACACCCTTGAGCAAACACAACAAAGCGAATACCCGGCCCATCCACAATCGATTCTCTTACAACACCGGCAAGCAATAATGGTGTACTCACAGGTTCTCCATCTCTCGTGATGTGCCACCACAATCCATATGTTTAACACGGTCACGCTCTTCGGCACGTTTTGCGTCATTAAAACGATCCAATGTGCCAACCAAATACCCCGTGATACGACGGATCCGCTCGAATGGATGGGCCTCATCTTCTTCACGATGGCACTGAGGACAACGATCTCCAATGATGCCAGTAAACCCACAAACTGGGTCACGATCCACCGGATGATTGATAGCTCCGTATCCGATGTTACTTTCCTTCATACAACGAACAACTGCTTCAAAAGCATCTAGATTTTGTGTGGGATCCCCATCCAGCTCAACATAAGTAATATGTCCGCCATTGGTCAACTCATGATAAGGTCCTTCCAGCTGGATTTTACGAAATGCATTAATGGGATAGTAAACAGGTACATGGAAGGAATTTGTGTAGTACTCGCGATCTGTTACGCCTTCAACAACACCAAAACGTTCTTTATCCATCCGCACAAAACGGCCGGAAAGCCCTTCTGCAGGTGTTGCAATCAAAGAAAAATTGAGTTGATATTTTTGCGTTGCTTCATCCATACGTTTTCGCATGTAACCCACGATACGCAAGCCCAATTTCTGCGCTTCTTCTGACTCACCGTGATGTTTCCCAATCAAGGATTTTAAGCATTCTGCCAAACCAATAAACCCAAGCGTTAACGTTCCGTGTTTTAACACTTCACGCACTTCATCATCTGCCTCCAGATTTTCAGAACCAAGCCAAATTCCTTGTCCCATCATAAACGGGAAATTACGCACCCTTTTCCGGCCCTGAATCTCGAATCGATGCAAAAGCTGCTCAATAACCAGATCAATTTCTTTATCTAGTGACTGGAAAAATGCATCTACATTTCCATGGCTGCAAATAGCAAGGCGGGGCAAATTGACAGAAGTAAAACTCAAATTACCACGGCCATTGATGACTTCATGCTCTGGGTCCGTAATATCGGAACCAACGCGTGTACGACAGCCCATATAAGCCATCTCTGTCTCTGGATGCCCTTTTTTATAATACTTAAGATTGTAAGGGGAATCCATAAAGGAGAAGTTCGGGAACATCCGTTTGGCACTTACACGACAAGACAAGCGGAACAAATCGTAATTTGGATCCCCTTTGTTATAGCTTACGCCTTCTTTTACGCGGAAAATCTGAATGGGAAAAATCGGGGTTTCTCCATTACCCAGTCCCGCTTCTGTTGCCAACAATAAATTTTTAATGGCAAGCCTGGCTTCAGGTGAGGTATCCATTCCGTAATTAATAGAAGAGAATGGAATCTGTGCACCAGCACGGCTATGCATGGTATTCAAATTATGAATAAAGGCTTCCATCGCCTGATAAGTCGCCCTGTCTGTTTCCTTGACGGCCTCTTTACGTGTATAGAGTAATGCTTTTTTCACCGTTTCGCGTGGATAATATTCAGCCAAAAGATCCGCTGCCATTTTTTCATAATCATTAGAATTATCTAATAACGGCAGAAGTTTCTTTTGCTTTAGTTGGGACGTGACCGTCTCTACTTTTTCTGCTGCTTCTTCATCCCCTGCAAGTAATTCAAATGCACGCACCATATTTTGCTGATACCGTTTTACAAAGGTCTTTTTCACCCCAATTGCCATGGCATAATCAAAATTAGGGACGCTCTGCCCACCATGTTGGTCATTCTGATTAGACTGAATTGCAATGCAAGCCAACGCCGTATAACTGCTAATATCATTCGGTTCTCTTAAAAAGCCATGCCCTGTACAAAATCCCTGATCAAATAGCTTAACCAGATCGATCTGGCAGCAAGTTGTTGTCAGCGTGAGAAAATCGAGGTCATGAATATGAATATCCCCTTCGCGATGCGCTTTCGCATGCTCTGGTTTTAGGACAAACATATCATAGAACTGTTTGGCTCCCTCTGAACCATATTTCAACATGGTTCCCATCGCCGTATCCCCGTCGATATTGGCGTTTTCTCGTTTTAAATCGTTATCCAAGGAGGATTTAAAGGTCAAATCCTCATAGATCTTCATTAACTTTGTATTCATGTCCCGTACGCGAGTGCGGTTAGCACGATACAAGATATACGCTTTAGCTGTCCGAACATGTTCTGTCTCTATTAAAATTTGCTCAACTATATCTTGAATATCTTCTACGCTAGGCACTTGCTCACCCTTGGCCTCAATGCGCTCCGTTACCTTACTGGCCAAATTCATAGCCTGCTCATAATCGTTGCCACCACTTGCCTGTGCTGCCTTGAAAATGGCATTTGCAATCTTCTCAATATTGAATGGAGTCTCCCGTCCATCCCGTTTTTTAATTCTTGTTATCATGAACTTCCCTTTCGCAAAACAACTATATATTGTGTTTTATATCTCTGACACCCATCATACTGTATAGGCGCGTGTACTATTATAGCATTCCTCACCTATTTTTCAAGAGGAAAATTGAATAAGTTTTCAAAAGCCATTGGCAAAATAGACAAAGAAAGGCACCAGGTTTTTCATCAAGATCAACCCAGTGCGAATAAAAATATGCTATACTAAAGAACGCAGATAAATAAAGGAGGATTCTTATGACGCAGGAAGATAAAAAAGCGTTTATTACTTTTATGGTTCGTTCTGGTGTATTAACTTTTGGGGATTTTGTAACCAAGAGTGGGCGCAACACCCCTTATTTCATTAACACGGGCAATTATGGCACTGGTGCACAGGCTGCAAAGCTAGGTGAATTCTATGCACAGTGCATTCACGACCAAATTGGAAAAGTGGATGTTTTATTCGGGCCAGCTTATAAGGGGATTCCACTGGCAACCGCTACTGCAATCTCCTTGCAAAACATTTACAAACAAGATGTAGGCTACTGTTTCAACCGCAAAGAAGCAAAAGATCATGGCGAAGGCGGAAAATTAGTCGGCTGCAAATTGAAAGATGATGATCGCGTGATTATCACCGAAGATGTGATTACCGCTGGAACTTCCGTGCGAGAAACACTGCCAATTTTGCAAGAACAAGCCAAAGTAAAAATTGCCGGGCTAATCGTTTCCGTCGACCGAATGGAAAAAGGGATGCATGGCAAAACAGCTGTTCAAGAACTCTACGAGGATTTAGGAATCCGTACCTATCCTCTTGTCACCGTTAAAGATGTCATTACCTGCTTGCACGGCGTAGAAATCGATGGAAAAGTCATTATCGATGATAAGATGAAAGAACGCATGGAGAATTACAGAAAACAATATTGTGCTGATGCATAATCAATTAGTTTTTGGCCATTTTTTCTGAAGATTGAAGCTGATTTTGCCACAGCGAAGCATAGAGCCCTTTTTTCTTTAAAAGCTCTTGATGTGAACCTTGTTCCGCAATTTCTCCAGCCGAAATAACCAGAATTTGATCCGCATTACGGATGGTGGACAGCCGATGCGCAATGATAAAGCAAGTGCGCCCGCGCATGAGATAATGCATTGCTTCCCCAATGCGGTGCTCTGTACGTGTATCTACATTAGAAGTCGCTTCATCCAAAATCATAACAGGGGGATCAGCCAAAACAGCCCGCGCAATTGTTAGCATCTGTCTTTGGCCTTGACTAAGTGATTGCTCGTCAATCTGGGTATCATACCCTTTTTCTAGACGAGTGATGAAACTATCCGCGCCTGCGGTTTTTGCCGCGGTGCGGATTTCTTCATCCGTAGCATCCGGTCGACCGTAACGAATATTTTCCGCAACGGTACCAGGACTCAGGCTCGCATCCTGCAAAACAATGCCGAATGCACGACGCAAACTGTCACGCGTGTAGGTCCGAACATCTTCCCCATCAAACAAAATTTTCCCGTCTGTTACATCATAAAATCGATTGAGCAAACTAATAATCGTCGTTTTTCCTGCGCCTGTAGGTCCTACGAGTGCAACCACACTTCCCGCCTTTGCTTGGAAATTGACATGTTTTAAAATAGGCTCATCCTTTTGGTAACCAAAGGATACGTCATCAAAAATGATTTCTCCTTGCGGATGGGTAAGCACAAGCGCATTTTCTGCATCAACTGGCTCTGTTTCTGTATCCAACACTTCAAAGATGCGCTCCGCGCCCGCAATAGCCGTTTGCAAGGAATTATAGATGTTGGCAACGTCATTTAGTGGGCGGGTAAACTGGCGAGAGTAACTCAAAAAACTCGCAATTACACCCACTGTGACCATGTTATGCAC
>DOXU01000217.1 GCA_003518885.1 Oscillospiraceae bacterium | reverse complement strand
ATGGGCATTCGTTTCTTATAAAGTGCATGGACAACGGATGGACTTGTTTTTAACAATGGGCGCGTTTTGTCCCCACGCAGGCGTTTTCGTACCATCGGAAAAGGAATGTTCAAAAAAACAATAATGCCATTTGAACGAAAACTGCGAATATTTTGGGGACGGAGAACGGCGCCACCACCGGTAGCAATTATCTGATTAGATTGAGTGGAAAGTTTGGCGGCACAACGGCTTTCTAGATCACGAAAATGGTCTTCCCCGTATTTTTGAAAGATGGCAGAGATCGTTTGCTTTTCTTGTTTTTCGATATAACGATCCATATCGATAAAGCGCATTTTGGAGAGTAGAGCGAGTGCTGTTCCCACACTGGATTTTCCACTTCCCATAAATCCGCATAGTACGATGTTTTTCATCCCTTAAGTGAAATTCTCCTTTATATACGCTCTCATTTTTTGACAGATTGCATCAATGTCTGCTGGAGAAAAGGATTTTCCTGTCCAAATTTCTTGCGCAGCAGCGGCCTGCCAAACGAGCATGGGGAGGCCGTTTTGCACTTTTGCCCCCGCGGCGCGTGCACGCGCAAGCAATTGCGTTTCTTGTGGGTTGTAAATTGCATCAAATACTGCTCTGCTGGAACGGGCGACATTTAGAGGAATGGGCATTTTTTTTGTGTGCGGATACATTCCTACGGGGGTGCCGTTTAATATAAGATCATAACTGCCACTGACATAAGCCAATGCAGCAGGCTCAATTTGAGCCCGAGGAAACCGTTTAGAAAGTTTATCGGCAAGTGTAGCTGCTTTCCCAAAAGTGCGTGCGCCAATGGTAAGACTGCAGTCATTTCGCAGAGCTTCATAGGCCATCATGTGGGAAACACCACCGGTTCCACAGAGTAATACATGACCGGCGAGAGGAATGGCGGCAGTCTCTAAGGCTTTGTGGAATCCAATCACATCGGTATTGAATCCCTTTGTTTCACCGTCCATACACTGTGCTGTATTCGCTGCACGATATTGTGCGGCGCTGCGGTCAATAATATCTAATAGAGGAAAGACGGTTTGCTTATAAGGAATTGTAATGTTAAATCCATCTAATTGACGCAATGTCTCCCATTGCTTTGACAAATCTTCCGGGGGAATATCATATAGATTGTATTCTGCATCCAGCCCGGAAAGATTAAATAAGTGTTGATGAACGGCAGGAGAGATGCTATGACCAAGCGGATGACCGATTAGTCCAAAAGAAAGCTTATTCATTAAGGGATTGCCTCCATTGTAAATGTTGATAATCAGATCCCTGCATTGACAAAATACGACAAAAATCGGGAATCCTACCATGGATTTTGATGACAGATGTTGATATATGGAGCAAAAAGAAACCGTCATCACATCATGTCATGACGGTTTCAGTCTATCGATATGGATCTGTGTATAATGATTAACCGTTTAAACTATTTGGTTATAATCTTGAATTACCTCATTTACCTAGTGCCTTTAGACATTTTTCCAATTTAATGCTGTCTTCCAGCGGGTAGGTAGAAGCTCCTTTAATTCCTCTGCGTATAAATCCACAGAGCGTTTTTCCAGGCCCAATTTCCAAAAAAGTATCAAAGCCTTCTATCTTAAGTGATTCAATTTCATTCGCAAAGCGAACGGGACTGATCATTTGCTTTTTTAGATAAAGAGGAAGCTCTTCATTGGGAAATGTTTTCCCTGTTACATTAGAAAACAAAGGAAAATCCGGCTTTTTGAAGGAAAAAGCTTTGATTTTGTCATAGAAAGTTTCAGAAGCCGGTGCCATCAATTTAGAATGAAAAGCGGCATTTACGGAAAGGCGTATTGTTTTTGCACCGCTGTCTTTCAATTTTTGTGCGGCTGCAACAACAGCATTTTCCTCCCCGGCAATAACAATCTGCCCGGGGCAATTATAGTTGACAGGGGCCGCGTATCCCTTGACAGATGCGCAGGCATTTTCCACATCTTCTGCTGATGCACTAAGAATGGCAAACATGGTACCAGCCTTTTGCTCTGCTGCTGCTTGCATAGCTTTGGCTCTTGTATCAATTACAGCAAAGCCGGTTGGCGTATCCATGGCGTTTGCGGCGGAAAGTGCGGACACTTCTCCAACAGAGAAGCCCGCTCCCCCATCGGGGTGGACCCCATTTTCTGCCAATACGGAAAAAATCGCCAAAGAAAGCGTGTAAATGAGCGGTTGTGAAACGGCCGTTTGTGCAAGTTGTTCTTTTCCGCCATCTCGCGAGAGTGCGAGAATATCATACCCAAGCGCATTGGAAGCTTCATCATATACATGGGCCGCTGTAGAATAATGCGCACATAAATCTACCCCCATGCCAGGAGACTGTGCGCCTTGACCGGAAAATAAAAAGGCTATTTTACCCAAGTGCTTTTCCTCCGCAAAATGAGCTTGGCCGGTATTTGTCTGCCTTGACAAATAGACCAAACCCATATAATATTAAAATATTGAACTTTGTCCGGCGGGCAGGCGCATGCGACGACAAAAGGCCGCACAGCCCCTATATATACATATATTAGATGCCGGTTGTCCTTTCAACTATAGCATATCAATTTACAGTTCGCAAGGGGGTGAGCATGATGTCTAGCGTATTTATTGCAGGGACGGGCAGATATTTGCCTTCCCAAGTCGTTACAAATAAAGACTTGGCGAAATATGTGGATACATCAGATGAATGGATTGTGCAACGCACAGGCATTCATGAACGCCGTTTTTCTACAGGTGAACCAAACTGGTATATGGGTGTTCAGGCTGCGAAGCAAGCCATTGAAAATGCAGGCGTTGCTCCAGAAGAAATTGACATTATTATCAGTAGCTGCATCACGCCGGATTATTTTTATCCAACGGTTGCTTGTTCCATTCAGGATGAGCTTGGCGCAGTCAATGCGTTTTGTTGGAATTTGGGTGCGGCATGCAGTGGATTTGTTTATGCATTAGATGTTGCACGCGGATATTTGGCAACTGGATCTGCCAAGACAATCCTAATTGTTTGTGCGGAAAATATGTCAAAGTCGTTGGATTTCGATGATCGTTCTACCTGTGTCTTATTTGGAGATGGGGCAGGCGCTGCTGTAGTTAAAAAAGGTGAGGGTTTATATGGCTCTCGCATGGCAAGTGATGGAAAAACCGGCGCGGCCTTGTTGGCTCCTGCTTTATTGGGAGTAAACACGCCATTTGCGTACGATAAAGATAATCCAAAATATAATAAGTATGCACCAACTAAAGGTAATTATATGACGATGGATGGACGGGCTGTTTATCGTTTTACGGCACACGCTATCCCGAACACGGTTTCGGGTGCTTGCGAACGTGCTGGCATTGCAGTGGATGAATTGGATTGGTTAATACCACACCAGGCCAACCTGCGCATTATTGAAAAAGCTTCCGAGCGGATGCACTTTCCTATGGAAAAGATTTATGTCAATATTGATCGTTTTGCCAATACTTCTTGTGCTTCGGTTCCCATTTGTTTGTCCGAAATGAACGATCAAGGAAAATTGAAACGTGGCATGAAAATTGCATTGGCAGGGTTTGGCGGCGGCCTTACCTCTGGTGCCGTTGTGATAGAATGGTAAACTTGAAAAAGGCCGTTGTTATTACCATTGGAGGGAAATAGAATGAGCAAATGCGCACTGGTTACAGGCGCGTCGCGTTCAATAGGGGCTGCCATTGCGTGCAGGCTTGCTAAAGAAGGCTATCATATTGCAGTTGGTTGCCATTCGGAGTCTTCTATCGAAAAGGGTGGAAAAGATGTGGTGGCTCGCTGCCGAAAGTTCGGTGTTGAAGCCGAATGCTTCGTGGCTGATGTGGCGGATTTTTCTCAATGTGAGCGGTTGACCAAAGAGGTGACCGCACGTTTTGGTGGCATTGATGTGTTGGTGAATAACGCTGGTATTAATCGGGATGCATTGCTTGTTCGTATGAGTGAAGAACAGTATGATGCAGTACTGAATGCCGATTTAAAAAGTGTTTTTAATATGATGCGCCATACGGCTAAATTGATGATGAAAGCCAGGCATGGTGCCATTATTAACATTACATCTGTGGCTGGCTTGTTTGGAAATCCTGGGCAGGCAAACTATTCTGCGGCAAAAGCAGGAATCGTTGGCCTAACAAAGAGTGCTTCAAGAGAACTGGGTGCACGTGGTATCACAGTAAATGCAGTAGCACCTGGCTTTATTAATACGTCAATGACGGACGCTTTGCCTGAAAAAGTACGGAATGATGCGTTGGCTTCTATTTCTCTTAACAGACCAGGAACGCCAGAAGATGTGGCAGGAGCGGTGGCCTTTTTAGCTTCCGATTCAGCTGCGTATATCACTGGACAAGTGCTGGTCGTAGATGGCGGCTTACGAATGTAAGATAAAAAAGTTGTTTTAAACCCGACATCTGTGGCCTGCAAAATGGGAGCACAGATTTCAGCGAGTGGAGGTTAAATATATGCGTAGAGTAGCGATAACCGGCATGGGTGCCATTACCCCTGTGGGTTGTACTGTCGATACGTTCTGGTCAAACATTAAGGCTGGGCACCACGGAATTGCTAAAATTGAGAATCTGGATATGACAGGCCAAAAAGTATCCCTTGCCGCACAGGTAAAGGACTTTGAAGTCGAGAAATATATGGATAAGAGAGAGGCGCGTAGATTAGATCCTTATGCGCGTTTTGCTACTGCTGCCGCAGAACAAGCTTTGAAAGACTGTGGTACCGACTTTTCTGATTTTGATCCCTATCGCGTTGGTGTCATTATTGGTAGTGGTATTGGCGGTTTGCAAACATTAGAAGCAAACCATGAAAAATTTGTGCAAAAGGGGCCGAACCGCGTTTCTGCTTTAATGGTTCCCTTGATGATTGCAAATGCTGCCTCGGGGCATATTGCTATGCGGACTGGATTTAAAGGGGTCAACTATGCAACGGTAACGGCTTGTTCTTCCAGCACACATGCAATAGGTGAAGCTTTCCATGCTATCCAGCATGGTTATGCGGATGCCATGGTGACAGGTGGAGCAGAGGCAACTATCACGCCTTTCGCACTGGGTGCCTTTGCTAACATGACAGCACTTTGCACAGGAGAAGATCCAGATCGTGCCTCCATTCCATTTGACGCGGAACGCAACGGTTTTGTGATGGGAGAAGGCGCGGGGATTACGATTCTGGAAGATTGGCATCACGCGGTGAACCGTGGAGCCAGAATTTATGCTGAGGTTGTCGGCTATGGAACGACGAATGATGCTTATCATATCACCAGTCCAGATCCCGATGGAATGGGTCTGGTAAAATCTATGGAATTTGCGCTTAAAGATGCCAATATTGCGCCCTCTGCTATTGGCTATATTAATGCACATGGAACTTCAACACCACCAAATGATCGGACAGAGAGTAAAGCCATTCACACATTATTTGGTGAATATGCTAAGAAACTCTATGTCAGTTCGACAAAGTCGATGACCGGTCATATGCTTGGTGCAGCGGGTGCTGTAGAGGCGATTATTTCTGCGCTCTCTTTAAAAGAGGGAATTGTGCCACCGACTGCAAATTATAAAGTGAAAGATCCGGATTGTGATTTGGATTATGTTACAGAGGGTGCAAGATCACTTGATTATGATTATGCATTGTCTAACACAATGGGATTCGGTGGACATAATGCAACGATCTGCCTGAAGAAATATCGGGGCTAAGCAAAAAGGAGGAAGCATGTCATGGAGCTGAATATGGACGCAATTCAACAGATTATGGACCGGATGAATGATTCTGACCTTTCTGCTTTTAGGCTGGAAACAGATGAATTTAAACTGACGATAAAGAAGCAAGCAGAAAAGGTATTGGCACCAACTGCACCAGTACAATCTGTCCCAACTAATGGGGCTGTGGCAGCAGAACCACTTTGTGAAGAAAAGCCAAAGGTGGAGGGTATCGTGGTGACATCTCCTATCGTGGGCACATTCTATGCGTCTGCTGCACCAGGAAAAGCACCTTATGCCAAAGTTGGGCAACAAGTTAAAAAAGGTGATATTTTGTTTGTTGTGGAATCTATGAAGCTAATGAACGAAATCACCAGCGAGTATGAAGGCACTGTTGAGGAAATCTACGCGAAAGATGGAGAAAGCCTGGAATATGGCCAGCCAGTTTTACGTATTGTTTAATAATAGGTAGCCTTAAAAGACGGAGGAAAAGACATGTCGGTTGTGTTGGATCAAGAGGGAATTAAGAAAATCATCCCGCACCGAGACCCGTTCCTGCTTATTGATGAAATTGTTGAGCTAGAACCGGGGAAACATGCAGTTGCCAAAAAGCATCTTAAAAAGGATGAAAGCTGGTTTGCCGGTCATTTTCCAGGAATGCCCGTGCAACCTGGCGTTCTTATGTTGGAGATGCTTGCGCAAGCAGGTGCAGTTTGTGTACTTTCACTGCCAGAAAATAAAGGAAAAATCGCCTTGTTTGCAGGAGTGAATAAAGCGCGTTTTCGTCGTCCCGTTTTACCCGGAGAAACTCTTACTTTAGACGTTACGCTGACTAAAATGCGTGGCCCAGTAGGGTTTGCTACTGCGGTGGCGACGGTTGAAGGAAAAAAAGCAGTAACAGCTGAAATATCTTTTGCTATCAGCGCCCCGGAAGAGAACTAATCCGTTGTGGGCGCTTTTTTATTCGGAAAACAGGGAGCTTGAAACGACATGGTCAATAAAGTACTCATTGCTAACCGAGGAGAAATCGCGGTTCGCATTATTCGTGCCTGTAGAGAACTGGGTATTCGCACAGTTGCGATCTATTCGGAGGCGGATAGGACGGCCTTACATGCACAAATTGCTGATGAGGCGGTTTGTGTAGGGCCTGCATCCAGCAGAGAAAGCTATTTGAATATGGGCGCTATTCTTTCCGCTTGTGAGCTGACCGGTGCACGGGCAATTCACCCGGGCTTTGGATTTTTATCAGAAAATTCCAAATTCGCTCATCTTTGTAAACGATGCAATATTACTTATATCGGCCCAAGTGCCTCCGCCATTGAACTGATGGGAGACAAAGCACGGGCACGCGACACCATGAAAAAGGCAGGCGTGCCAATTGTGCCCGGTTCAGATGGACTGGTGTGCACAACAGAAGAGGCTTGTGCCATTGCGGATCGCATTGGTTATCCTGTTATGGTAAAAGCGACAGCGGGCGGCGGCGGCCGTGGCATTCGCGAGGTTCAATCGGTAGAGGCATTAGAACCGGCTATTGCGGCTGCCCGTGGTGAGGCTGGTGCTTCCTTTGGTAACGAAGGTATCTATATCGAAAAGTACATCGAAAATCCACATCATGTGGAATTTCAAATTCTGGCAGATGCGGCAGGAAATACAGTTTATCTCGGAGAACGTGATTGCTCACTCCAACGACGTCACCAAAAGGTGCTGGAAGAAAGCCCAGCAATGATTTTGGATGATGAGCTTCGGCGTACTATGGGGGAAACGGCGGTTCGTGCGGCAAAGGCCTGCCATTATCAGAATGCAGGTACGGTTGAGTTTCTGGTGGATGAAAATCGTCATTTTTATTTCATGGGAATGAACACACGAATTCAGGTG
>DOXU01000110.1 GCA_003518885.1 Oscillospiraceae bacterium | reverse complement strand
AAACCTGGTGGGGTAGATCAAGGTGCAGCACGTCAGCATGAAATAAAAGCAATACATGCATTGTCTTTACCTGGAAAAGTCGCTCCTTATACTGCCGGACGATTTATGAAACAAACAATACAGCACATTCTTGAAGAGAAGGAGTTAATATGACCATTGGATTTGCCTTTACAGGCTCTTTTTGCACATTTTCGCAAGTGATTCCTCAAATTGAAAAAATTGTGAAAGCTGGCCATACGGTAATCCCCATTTTTTCGGATACTTCCTATAAAACGGATACGCGTTTCGGAGAGGCGAAAAAATTTCGTGAAAAGGTAGAACAAATAACCGGTCATGAAGTTTGGCATACTGTGACGCAAACAGAACCAATTGGGCCTCAAAAGCTACTAGATGTTCTGGTTGTTGCACCATGCGATAGTAACACACTTGCTAAACTTGCAAATGGAATTAATGATACAGCTGTCACAATGGCGTGTAAATCACATCTTCGTAATGGGAGAGCGGTAGTGCTTGCTATTTCCACAAATGACGCTCTGGGTTTTTCTGCCAAAAACATTGGCACGTTGCTCGCTTTCCGAGACTATTATTTTGTACCATTCGGACAAGATGATTTCAAGAAAAAGCCGCGTTCAATGGTGGCATATTTTAACTTGATTCTTCCAACGGTAGAAGCCGCTGTTAGGGGAGAGCAAATTCAACCAATTCTTCGCTAGAAAATTAGGCGGATAAACGGCGCATAAGTGGCAATAGACATTCGTGAAAAACAAGAGGAATAAGAGAAATCACAATAATGATTAACCAGTTTCCGACGCCCAATGGAACCGTAGAGAAGAAGGGGTTGAGTACAGGAATCTCAACAATTGCAATCTGAAGAACTAGCCCCAATAGTACAGAGAAAATCATCATGCGGTTTTCCAAATGATTCATGCGGAAAATTGAACGAGAAACATTGCGCATACCAATTGCATGGACTAACTGAGAAACGGCAAGAACAGTTACACATAGTGTTCCAGCAAGAAGCTTTCCGCTCTCGAAATAGCCGACAAGATAAGCGCCCAAAGAGGAACCACCGATAACTAAACCATAAATGAGCAATAAAGCGGTTCCTCCATGTGCAAACAGGCTTTCTTTTGGAGAGCGTGGTGGATATTTCATAACATCTGGAGAACCTGGATCAACGCCAAGCGCAAGTCCCGGTAGGGAGTCAGTAACTAAGTTGACCCAGAGAATTTGAGCGGCAGTCAATGGGGCAGGGAGTCCTGCCAAAATGGCAACTAGCATGGTCAGAATTTCGCCAAAGTTAGAGGCAAGAAGATAGAGAACTGACTTCTTAATATTATTATAAATATTACGTCCTTCCTCAACTGCCTTTCGGATAGTATCAAAGTTGTCATCGGTCAAAATCATATCGGCAGCACCTTTTGCTACGTCGGTGCCTGTAATGCCCATAGCAATGCCAATGTCTGCAGATTTCAAGGATGGTGCATCATTAACACCATCACCTGTCATAGAGACGATGTTACCTGTTTCGCGGAATGCCTGCACAATTTGCACCTTGTTTTCTGGAGAAACCCGCGCAAATACGCGCAACGTTTTAACGCGCTTCTTCAGCTCATCTGTTGAGAGAACATCCAATTCAGAACCAGAAATAGCGGCATCTTCTGAAGCCGTAATACCAAGCTCTTTTGCGATAGCGAACGCGGTGTCTTTATGGTCGCCGGTGATCATCACAGTAGCAATACCCGCTTTTGCACAAGAAGAAATGGCCTCCTTTACCTCTGTGCGAGGGGGATCAATCATCCCAACCATGCCAACAAACACCATGTTTTCTTCTAGTGCTTCGGTGCCACGTTCGCGGTAAGCTAAAGCAAGTACACGTAGCGCACGATGTGCCATGTTGCTGGCGCAAATACGGATTTTGTCCAAATCCTCTTCGGTGATAGGACGAATTTTTCCGTTATCGAGCAATAGGGTGGTGTGTTCTAAAATTCCATCAATCGCGCCTTTAGTATAAGCAATGCGACCGTTGGGATACTCGTGCACTGTTGTCATGCGTTTGCGTTCGGAGTCGAAAGGAATTTCTTCCACGCGTGGATAGGATTTTTCCAATTTTTCGCGTTCTTTTTCTTTTGTGCGGCACATGTCGAGTAAAGCTGTTTCCGTAGGATCTCCAATTGGCTCTTCCCCTTGAATAGAGGCGTCATTACAAAGACAAAAGCCATCATAAAAATAGTGAGCAGTTTCGTCGGTCAGTTCACTAGGATCTGCCAGATTTGCCCCGGCATAGCGCTCTGTTACGGTCATACGATTTTGGGTTAAAGTTCCTGTTTTATCGGTGCAAATTACATTGACAGAACCTAGTGTTTCAACAGCGGGCAAACGCCGAACAATGGTCCTTGATTTTGCCATTCGGGAGACACCCGCGGCCAGAACAATTGTAACAACGGTGGGTAATCCTTCAGGGATAGCAGCAACAGCCAATGAAATAGCACTTAAAACCATTTCAGGGAGGTTACGTCCTTGTATCAAGGCTGCAACAAAAAGGATGACACAAAGAACGATGGCCAAAACGCCCAAAAGTTTTCCAAGACCCGCTAAACGTTTTTGCAGGGGAGTGAGTTCTGTCTTGCTTTCTGAAAGGACTTGGGCAATGTGCCCCATTTCCGTATCGGATCCAGTGGCAGTTACGATACCCTCACCACGACCGTAAGTGACGGTTGTGCCCATAAAGGCCATATTGATACGATCGCCAATGGTTAATGCTTTATCTGCAATAAAAGCGGCATTCTTTTCACTGGGAGCAGATTCACCGGTCAATGCAGATTCCTCTATTTTCAAGTTAACGCTTTCCAAAAGTCGCAAATCAGCGGGAATATTCCTTCCTGTTTCCAATACAATAATGTCTCCGGGAACTAATGAGGAAGCGTCTAACTCAACAATGGTGTTGTCTCGTCGCACCATGGCTTTAGGGGCGGTCATTTTTTTGAGTGCTTCCATTCCCTTTTCAGCGCGCGCTTGTTGAATATAGCCGATAATGGTGTTGATGATTACAACGATAAAGATAATGGTACTATCGGCAACTTCATGCAGAAGAATGGAAATAATGCCGGCAACAAGTAAAATATAGATCAGAGGATCATTAAACTGTTGAAGATACAGCAGAAATGGTCCTTTTTTCTTTTTCTCGGCCAAGACATTTGCACCAAATTTTTCGGTGCGATCGTGAACTTCGTTAGAGGAAAGTCCTTCTGGCTTTGTTGAGAGGTTTTCTAATGTTTGTTTTGGTGAAAGAGTTTCGTAATTTTTTGCCATGCAGTTCTCCTTTGTATACAAAAGGCTTTTAGCATAATGCCTAGTGGAATTATGTTAAAAGCCTAAACGGTCTATCTGCAATAACCGATCTGATTATGAAAATTTTAATGCAGACGTTTTGAAAAGGAAAGGATTGCTTTGGCCGCACCAGTTGCGATAACGGCGGCTACAATTGCTTCGGGAACTCCATTTGTCAAAATAACACCCATGAGTATTTTACTAATGATAGAGATAGAAATATGTGAATTTGCAGCATAAGCGTTGCGGAAGAACCAATAAACTCCCCCAAGAACTAAAACAGTATTGACAATTGACCCGGCAAGTCCCGCAGCAAGTCCCGAAATTAAGTTTGATTTATCCCAGTTGGAAATCAAACGAAAAATAAGAGCGGCAACTAGACCAACCATCATACGTGGTACAATCGCGATAATGATACTTTTCCAATTACCAAAGGGAAGGAAAGGAGAAAATACAAAAGAAGTTGGAAGAGGCAGTACTGTATTATGGATTAAACTAACGATGCCAAAAACGCACCGAGAAACAAACCATCCCACGGGCCTAAAAGAATAGCACCGATGATAACAGGAATATGAATGGTAGTGGCATCAATTGGTCCGATGGGGATACTGCCCAGCGGTGTGAAAGCAAGTAGAATAATGATAGCAGAGAAGAGCGAAAGGGTGACAAGACGGCGCGTTTTGTTCAGATGACTAGTAGGGTGCCGCAAATTTGCCTGGTTTAGCATAAAAAAATTCCTCCTTGCTGCTACTCCTATATTAAAGGATGCAGCGCAATCTGATTTTTATAACCATTTTAGCGAAAAAGCGTAATAAAATTAAAATATTCTTCTGTATTTAAATATATTTAGATTTTTTCTGTGTGATTACGGTGGTAAATAATACGTAAACCCTCTAAAAGCAAATTGGGGTTATATTGAAAATCTCGAAGGCAATACGGCACAATCTCTTTGGCAATGCCACCGGTTGCAACCAAAGTCGCTTTTTCACCCATTTGCTTTTCAATCCGTGTGGCCATTCCGTCTAAAAAGCTTGCTGTACCGTAAACGGCGCCGGATTTCATTGCTTCAATTGTGTTGGGTCCGATAATACTATGTGGGGCATCTAATCCAATCTGTGGAAGTTGTGCGGTTCGAGTGGCCAGAGCATCTAATCCAAGGCGAACGCCAGGATAGATGACGCCGCCAAGCAAAGCGCCGCGATGATCGATCGCGCTGATGGTTGTTGCGCTCCCCAAATCAAATAGAATAATCGGTTTAGGATATTTTGCAATGGCAGCCACAGCGTCTGCTACAATATCTGAGCCTGTTTGTGCCGGATTATCTAGTCGGATATTTAAACCAGTTTTTATGCCAGGTCCAAGAACGAGTGGCGGAATGTCGGTAAAAAATTCAACGGCTTCTATTAATGACTCCGTTACTTGTGGGACGACGGAAGAGATAATAGCCCCAGTAATTTGAGATCTGCGAATGTTGTAGAGTTGAAGAATACCATTTAAATAAATGGCATAATCGTCACACATACGCTGGCGGTCAGTTCTTAAACGAGAGACGAAAGCCATTTTTTCGCCTTCCCAACCGCCGAGTACAATATTTGTATTTCCGATATCAATTGTTAAAATCAAGTTTCTACTTCCCCACTTTCAAAAAGCGATAATCATGGAACTTAGTTTTCTGGAAAATCCGTATCGCTTGGAATGACAATAGCTGCAGCCAGATAGGCAATAATGCCTGATCCACCAAAGCATGCAAAAATAATCCAAAGAAGCCGGATTATTAAAGAATCCACATTAAAATATGCCGCAATCCCGATACAAACGCCAGCTAGTTTGCGATCTGTGCGAGAGC
>DOXU01000058.1 GCA_003518885.1 Oscillospiraceae bacterium | reverse complement strand
GAAGGGGCATTTGCTTAATTGGTACAATACACGCACTTTAGAGCCCCTTCATCCGGCCTATATTTCTACTGTAGACAGTGGAAACTTTCTCTGTTGTTTAACGGCCTTTTATGAAGGATTGCATGACTATGCTCATGAAGCCGCCTTTACTCCTCTATGTGAACGAATTAAAAAACTACTGGATAATACTGATATGGCCATTCTTTATAATCGACGGCGTAAACTTTTTCATCTTGGTTATGACTTAGAAAAGAATGAATTTAGTGAGATTTATTATGATCTTCTTATGAGCGAAGCACGACTGGCTAGTTATTATGCGATAGCAAAAAAAATAGTACCCAAACGGCATTGGGGCACTCTTGGTCGAACATTAGTAAAACAAAATGGTTATACTGGTCCTGTCTCGTGGACAGGAACGATGTTTGAATATTTAATGCCCCATCTTCTTTTACCCGTTTATAAAGATTCTTTTACTGCAGAAGCCATCCGGTTTGTTTTGTACTGTCAAAAAAAACGTGTACAAAGTCACCATGTCCCCTGGGGAATTTCCGAAAGCGGATTCTATGCCTTTGATGCTGCTCTAAACTATCAATATGAGGCACATGGCGTACAAAAAATGGCATTGAAACGCGGAATGAACGGTGATTTAGTGATCTCTCCCTATTCCACATTTTTGGCATTACCGTTTGACCGTACTGCCTCCTTAAAAAACCTCCACGCCCTGAAAGAATATGGACTACTTGGCCATTGCGGATTTTTTGAAGCAATTGATTTTACCTCAACTCGTACAAATGGGCGTCGCGCGATCATCAAAAGCTATATGGCTCATCACGTTGGGATGAGCATTGTTGCCTGTGCAAATGCCTCGTTTGATAATATTATGCAAAAACGTTTCATGCGAAACGAGCAGATGCGTGCGGCCAATGATCTTTTAAAAGAAAAAATCCCAGCCAACGCTATTGTTTTTAAAGATATAGAAAAACGGGAAATTCCGCAAAAACCGGGAAATCGTACTTTTACAAAGGAATCCTTTGAAGAAACCAGCCCTGTTACTCCACGTGCCCATGTCATTGCAAATAATGATTATACAATGGTTCTAACAGATTGCGGTGCTTCCTTTTCCGTTTTCCATGGTTTGGATCTTACCAAACGTAGCCATGATCTTCTTCGTCGCCCAACTGGAATCTTTGCTCTTGCCAAGGCACAAGGCCAAATTCTTTCCGCGACTTATGCGCCTTTTTACACTGCGGATCCTGCATATAAACAACAAACCACCTTTTTGACGGACGGTGCGATTTATCGCACTAATGCAGAAAATTGGGGCATCTCTATGCGTGCCTGCATGCATGGCAATCTACCTTGGGAAGCTCGCCCGTTTGAAATTTCAAATGATACGAACCGTTCCTTAGAAACGAATTTGCTCATTTATCTGGAGCCATTACTTTCCAAAACAGCAGATGAAGAGGCCCATCCCGCATTTTCTCGTCTATTCTTGCAGGCCACCTACCAGGCAGATACTCGCATTCTTTTATTTACTCGCCGCCTGCGGGAAAATGAATCTCCCATTTTCCTGGCCATCGGTTTTTCAAAAGTGGCACAACCTTTCCATTTTGAACTAGATCGAACTGCTCTTCTGGAGCGCCCACAGGGCATTTCTTCATTGAAGAACGCTTTTTCCGTCCCTTTCACGGATAAGACGGGGGCCGTACCAGATATCGCTGCCGCTATGCAGCTTTCTCTATCCGTTCCTGCACACAAAAAGGAAAGCCTTACCCTCCTACTCGCCGCGGGCACTACAGAAAAAGAGGCCATTTCCTCTTTATTGGAGGCCCGTTTAGAAGGGTTCCATAACATTTTGCGGAACGCTGCTGGAAAAAATGGAAATGGAATTGAGGCTCGTCTGTCTTCTCTTATTTTACCTCAGATTTTATTTCCTGTGGGCAAAAATCTGCTTCGTTCTTCGGCTAAAAAGCAAAATCACATGGGACAATCTGGCCTTTGGAGCCTGGGGATCTCCGGTGATCTTCCTATTATCGTATTTCCTTTTGAAAATACTGCTGGGACAGAGCGGTTGGAAGCCTATATTCGTACACACCGCACCTTAAAACTGGACGGTATTTTATGTGATCTGGTCATTATTTTTCATGAGAGTGGAGATTATGCTCGCTCTCACACAGATAATCTCCACTCCATATTGAAAAATTGCGGAAGTGATCATTTACTTGACACTTCCGGTGGCATTCATTTGGTCAATCTTAATTTCCACTCGGATACCATCCGCCTACTCCTTTTTTCATGCGCCTGTCACATCGCTTCGCCCGAAAACAAATCATCTTTTTCTCCCTACATTGCCGCTCCTTTGCAAAACTCCAATCCAGTTGAAAAAGAATCCCCCGATTTCTCTTTTTACGCCGGCGGATTTACAGAAAAAGGGGTTGTTATCCCCCATCAGGAAGAAAATCCACCCGCTCCTTGGTGCCATATTCTTGCCCATCAAACTTTCGGCACGCTCGTTTCCGACCGTGCATTAGGTTTTACCTGGGCCACAAATGCTCACGAAAATAAATTAACTCCTTGGTTTAACGATCCTGTGTATGACAATCAAGGAGAATTACTTCTCCTGCGCCTTGGTGGACAGATTTACAATCTCTGTGCCAATGCGCAAGTGACTTTTTCTAATGATCGCGCCATCTATAAGAGTCAAATAAATGGGCTACTTTGTACGGTAACGGTATGTGTCCCACAAAATCTACTTGCAAAGACCGTTACCCTGGCAATTGAAAACCGATCAAAACAGGCTGTCCAATGGGAGGTCGCTTATTACACGGAGCCGGTACTTGGTTCTAGCCTAAGCCTTAGGAGGCACCTTGCCCTCACCTGTAAGGACAAAGCTATTTTTTTCAAAAATGCTTGGGCACCGGTCACCGGTATCGGTTTTTTATCGACAAAACAAAAAAGCGCTATTCTGACCAATCGCGCTGCCTTTTTCTCAGGAAATTGGATTGAGGAACAAACGGACTCACTAGATCCTTGTGCAGCCCTCATACAAAGCGGAATTCTAGTAGCCGAAGGCACTCATACCTCTATCTTTGCACTGGGATGGTGTGCTTCTGAAAATGCCGCTTTCAAAATGAGTCAAATGGCCCTTGCATCTGCCCAAAATGACCCAAAATCCTTTATGCCACTTAAACAAAAGCGAATATCTGTGCCTGTCCATGCGCAAATGGAGACCGCTACTCTGCCGATCTCTCAAGATAATTCCTATATGATGAATTATCTACCCCATTCAAGTGATGAGATCAGAATAGAGACAGTAAGGGCGTCACGTAATTGGCTAATGCGATCACTACGACATCAGTTTTTGGGGTCTCGCATTTTTGGGCGCACTGGCTTTTATCAATGTGGAGGCGCGTGGGGATTCCGCGATCAATTACAAGACTGTACTGCCGCTCTACTACTGGATCCGCAAATCACTAGGGCACATATTCTCCGGTGCTGTGCTCACCAATTTGATGGTGGAGATGTTATGCACTGGTGGCACCAACTCCCCAAAAAAGATGGTGGAACAAAAGGCGTACGCACTCGAATCTCCGATGATTTATTATGGTTGCCACTTGTGGTAGCCGATTATTTAGAAAAAACGGATGATACTACCCTACTCCACGTTCCGATCGCCTATCTTGATGGTCCTCAACTTAAACCAGGTGAGAAGGATCATTATTTCGCCCCTACGCCTTCCGACAAAATAGAAACGGTCTATCAACACTGTGTGCAGGCGATTGAGCGTGCCACCACTCATGGTGCACATGGACTGCCTCTCTTCGGTGCCGGCGACTGGAATGACGGAATGAACCTGGTTGGCGCAGCCGGAAAAGGCGAAAGTGTCTGGTTAGCCATGTTTCTCATCTATGTTTTGGAACAGTTCTCCCCCATTTGCCGCAAAATGCACGAGGACAGCCGAGCCGAAGCTTATAAGCAAAAAGCGTTTTCCCTGCGAGAAACGGTAGATGCTCATTGTTGGGACGGCAACTGGTATTTGCGTGGGTTTTACGATGATGGAACTCCCCTTGGTGGTAAAGCATGCGATGATTGCCAAATTGACATTTTGCCGCAAGCCTTTTCTTCAATCGCGGGATTCCCTGATCCTAATCGACGGAAAGTTGCATTAGACTCTATGCTACAGATCTTAGCGGATGACCGATTGCGTATCCTCAAACTCTTCAGCCCCCCGTTTGATCACGGTACGCATAATCCCGGATACATTCGTGCTTATCCACCAGGCATTCGAGAAAATGGCGGACAATACACACATGCAGCAGTCTGGGGTGCACTAGGATTATTGATGGATGGCCGATCCGATGATGCCTGGAGAATTTTGCAATGGATTAACCCCATAGAAAGAAGCTTACAGAACAAACAGGCGCAACAGTACCGATTAGAGCCATATGCTATAGCAGGGGATATCTCTTCTAATCCAACAATTGAAGGACGCGGTGGTTGGAGTCTCTACACAGGCGCTGCCGCTTGGTATTATCGTGTCGTTTTAGAATATATGTTGGGCATCCACATCCATGCACACAATTTAAACCTTCGCCCATTGCTTCCAAGCGATTGGGATGGTTATACCGCTCAACTTAATTTACGTGGATCCAAGATTGATCTTCGTGTCCAAAAAGGCATGGATAAAGGGCTAACCGTGGATGGCCAAAAAATGCAAACGATTCCTCTTGATGGTAACACACATCAAGTCCAATTTATTTTTTAAAATAAGGTATAAAAATGCACCGATAAATGATTTTACCGGTGCATTTTACTATTTAAATTTTAAAAAACTTATTCCACTGTTACGGATTTTGCAAGAT
>DOXU01000114.1 GCA_003518885.1 Oscillospiraceae bacterium | reverse complement strand
CCATCTTTCATTTCAATAGAAACTCGTACATAAGAATACAGAACATGGTTCCATCCATAGACCGCTGCCACTTGCTCTTCACTATCTACACCGTTTATCACACAGAGTATTTGCGTGTGCTCACCTATATGTCCACGGATATCTTCTATTGCTTGTTTAAGTCCCATATTTTTCACAGAAATAATGACCAAATCCGCAGGATCTACTGGCTCCTGTGGATCGACAACTGTAAAGTGATAGGAAACCTGATTAATAATAACACCGAGTGTTTCCAGACGCTTTTTGCGTTCTCCCGCGGCGATCACACGAAAATTTTCTTTCCCTAAATACTGATATAATTTCGGTGCAAAGAATGAGCCAATTGCACCCAACCCGATTAAGGAAACTTTTTGTATTTTCA
This sequence comes from Oscillospiraceae bacterium, assembly GCA_003518885.1. Classification (GTDB taxonomy): domain Bacteria; phylum Bacillota; class Clostridia; order Oscillospirales; family Ethanoligenentaceae; genus Ethanoligenens. The sequence continues at coordinate 6,838 of DOXU01000114.1, read as the reverse complement.
TATACCCTCCCTACGCAGATTCCTTTAATATGAAAAAACTCCTTTATCTCTCTTTCTTCAGTTTTACACAGGGGCTTTATTTTGTCAAGGCACTTAAAAGTTCTCTACGTTCCCATAACTTGATTTGATATTTTGAATAAATATCCTATTTGTATTTAATTGAGGTGCAAAAAGAGCCACTCGTTCTATAAACGATTGGATATTTGATTCAGATTTTACTCTAAGTATTTTAAATGATTCGCACTTACCTTTTCCGGCAAAATAATAAAACGGAAGCTATCACGCTCCCGTTTTAAAACGAAGATACAAAACAATTGATTTTTCGATTCAAATTCCATATTTAACTCAAAATTCGCCATGCATCACGCTTAATGTTCCCGTTTTCGTTAATAATGCAGTCTGAATTTAAACAAATTGTAATGTGATCAAGTAAAATCGATTCACCTTCCAACATTTTGTCTTCCCAAACTCAATCTCTACCGCTCCTCACGCGAGTAAGACAGCCCCAGTGCCAAAGGCGTCCCTGAACGTCTGAATTTGGTCTCGCGAGTTGTTGCAACGAGTACCACGAAAGTGAAGACGTACGGAAGCATTTGTAAAAAATCGGAGGGAATCATCACACCGAGGGCCTGCAAATGAAGGCCAAGGGATGCAATAATACCAAAAAGCCAAGAACCCAATAACGCACGCAACGGATTCCAAACGGCAAAAATAACTAAAGCAACCGCAATCCACCCACGCCCAGAGGTCATGTTCTCCACCCAGGATGGAGAATAGGCCAAGGATAAATATGCTCCGCCTGCACCTGCCAGCATTCCCCCCACAATGACGCTAAGATAACGAATTAAAAAGACATTATGCCCAAGCGCGTCAACTGCTGATGGATTTTCACCTGTTGCCCTTATCAATAGACCCGTCTTGGTCCGATAGAGAACAAAGCAAATAACAGCAACCAAAATTAAACTGATGTATACCATCATATCCTGGCTAAAGAGAATGGGACCTACCACTGGGATAGCCGAAATTTCCGGAATCTTAATGGCATTAAACACCGCCCCAGCTGGTCGCCCAACTAAAGAGCGACCAAAATAAGCTGACAACCCCGTGCCAAAGATAGTCAACGCCAAGCCACTTGCCACCTGATTCGCGCGAAACCCAATGGAGATAATTGCGTGAATTAGCGCCATAAGCCCACCAACCAGTACAGCAGCAACTAATCCTAGCCAGACATTTTGTGTGACAGAGGCGACAGAGAAGCCTGTAACAGCCCCCATCAGCATCATTCCCTCTACGCCGAGATTTAAGATGCCTGCTCGTTCTGTTAACACCTCTCCAAGGGAAGCGAAAAGGATGGGTGTACCTGCAACCACCCCGGCAGCCAGTATTGCAATGAGGTAATTGAAGCTCATGCCTGCACTTCCTTTCTTACAAGCCGATAATTACAAAAAAGCTCGCCGGCCAATACGAAGAACAAAATTGCCCCTTGAAACATAGAGGAAATGCTTGAAGGAAAGCCAAGTGTCTGTAAATCATAACCCCCAACAACCAATCCTCCCATTAAAAAGGACACGAGGACAATGCTTAATGGATTTAACCGGCCTAAAAGTGCAATGATAATCGCTGTGTACCCATAGCCTGGAGAAATACTTTGCTGTAATTTATGCAATACACCAGAAACCTCTGTCATACCTGCAATTCCTGAAATAGCACCACTGATAAATAAAACGACCAAAATATTGCGCACATAATTCATTCCTGCATATTCGGCCGCTTTTCGACTTGATCCGCTCACGCGAATCTCATAGCCCCACTTTGAATGCCTTAATAGCAAAAATAACACAACAGCAAACACTGCCACTAAAATAATTGCATAACTAATGCGCGTGCCCCCAATGGAAGGAATACTGGCATTATTAGAAAATGCAGCAGTCAACGGAAAATTGTTCCCGCTTGGATCTTTCCACGGACCGAATACCAAATAAGCCACCCAAGAAATTGCAATATAATTTAAAAGTAAAGTACTAATGGTTTCATTAACATTCCACAGCGCTTTAGGAATAGCCGGAATAAGGCCCCAAATTCCGCCGCAAATCAACGCAGCAACAAACATCAGCGGCAGCAAAATCCACTGCGATAAATTTGGAAAATGCAAGGCACAAAATGTTGCACCAAATGCACCCATATAAAATTGCCCCTCGGCCCCAATATTCCAAAGTTTCATACGAAATGCTACTGACACACCCAGCGCACAAAGTGCCAGCGGCGTCATTTCTACTAGCGTTTCGCTCCATCCGTAAGCCGAACCTACCGAAGCAAAAACAATATCTCCATAAATTTCACCGGGATCATTTCCAGTGAACAAAAGTAAAAGAGCAGAAAATAACAAACCCAAACAGATCGAAATCAAGGTAATTACGACAGTCTTTAAAGGGGAAGCTTGCTCTACCTTCTTAAGGCGCCAATCTCCAAAAATTTTAAGAGGCATGAATATCCACTTCCCTTCTTCCTGCCATCATAAGACCAATTTTCTCTCGTGTTGTCTCCGATGGATCTACCACACCCATAATCTCTCCGCCATGCAAAACAGCAATGTGATCAGACATGGAAAACAAGTCCTCTAGATCTTCCAAAATAAGCAAAACAGCCCTGCCCTTTTCGCTTTGTTCAATCAAAAGTTGCTTCACATAGTTCATTGCGCCAATATCCAGCCCCCGCATGGGATAAACCGCAATAATCAATTTTGGCTCCGAGCTAATTTCTCGTGCAAGCAATAGCTTTTGTATATTACCACCCGACATCATCTTGACGGGGTTTTGTGCGCTAGCAAGTCGAACATCGAATTTTTTAATCAACGATTTTGAGTATTGAATAATCTTCTTCCAACTAATAAAAGGTCCCGGCTGATTTCGATACTCCTTCAAGGCCACATTTTCATATGCATTCAGGTTAGTAACTAATCCCGTTGTCATACGGTCTTCCGGAACATAACCCACACCCATTTGGATTCGTTTTTTTCGACCAGATCGCGTGCAGTCTTGTCCTAAAAGCATAACCTTTCCTTCGCTGGCCACGCGCATCCCGGCTACAACATCCGCTAATTCACGTTGGCCATTTCCGTCCACACCTGCAACGCCTAAAATTTCCCCCGCGTGAATCTCTAGCGATATATCTTTCAAAAGAGGCGCCCTATTTATGCCAAATACACTGACTTCACGCAAACTCAGAATTTCTTTTCCATCTTTTTGAACTGGCTTCTTAATCACTTCGGAAATATCGCGTCCCACCATCATTTTGGCCAATTCATTTTCATTGGTCTCTTGCGTTCGTACCGTACCGATGGATTTCCCATCACGTAAAACCGTGATACGATCCGCATTTTCCATAACTTCCGTCATTTTATGCGAGATGATGATGATGGCCCTTCCATTTTTCGCCATGCGACGCAAAGTCGTATAAAGGGCTTCTGCTTCCTGCGGCGTTAAAACCGCCGTTGGTTCATCTAATATAAGAATTTTAGCCCCTTGCAAAAGCAATTTGACAATTTCTAAACGCTGTTGTTGCCCAACAGAAAGTTGCCACACCTTTGCTCTAGGATCGATCGTCAATCCAAATTTTTCAGATTGTTCAACGATCTGCTTTTCAATCTCTGCCCGATTATAAATCTGTTTCAGATTCTTCATGCTTAACATAATATTTTCGGCCACCGTAAAAGGCTGCACCAATTTAAAATGCTGATGTACCATACCAATTCCACAGTTCACAGCGTCTTTTGGAGAAGAAAGATCCGTCCTTTTACCTTGGATTTTTAGGCTTCCGGCATCCGGTTTATAAAGACCGGTCAATACACTCATCAGTGTACTTTTCCCTGCACCGTTTTCTCCTAGTAAGGCATGGATTTCCCCTTCATAAGCTGAAAAAGAAACGTTGTCATTTGCTTTAATCCCTGGAAATTCTTTGGTTATGCCAACCATTTCCGCCATTGGGATCATGTTAAATCACCTGCTTTTAAATAATGAAACAGGCAAACCGGGTAACCCGATTTGCCTGATTTTACCTATTTTTATGATTTCGGGATAGTGCCTTGTACACCTTTAACAAACCAATCAATGGAAAGAAGCTGTGCATCAGTCAGATTTTGCCCTTGTTGGACTTTAAGTTTGTTACTCTGATCGTAAACGGGCCCTTGGAATGGATCAAATTTGCCATCTATAATATCTTGTCTCTTCTGCATAACCACGTTTTGAAAATCTTTGTCTACCAATTTAGAATTAAAGCTCGAGATGTCGATGACATTATTGTCTTTAATTCCACCCCAATATTGTGAGGATTTCCATGTATGATCTTGAACAGATTTAACCACATTCACAAAATAAGGTCCCCAATTAGAAAGATCGCTCACCAAAACGGACTTCGGCGCATATTTTTGCATATCCGCGTTATGCCCAATAGCCAAAACCTTTTTTGACTGCGCCGCCTGCGCAAAAGATGGAGAATCAACGTGTGTTGCCAATACGTCCGCACGCGCATCGATCAAACTATTGGCTGCCGTCTTTTCTGTTGGAGGGTCGTCCCAAGAATTGGTCCAAACGACATTTACTTTGACATTCGGATTCACTGACTGTGCTCCAAGTGTAAACGCATCAATATTGCGAACAACCTCTGGTGTGCCAAATGGCGCAATAAAGCCCAAAACATTTGTTTTTGTATATTTTCCCGCAGCCATACCCGTCAAATAACGGGCTTGGTAATCACGGTCAAAATAAGTTCCCATATTTTTAGACGTTTTATACCCACTACCGTGCATAAAGACGACATTGGGGTATCTCTTCGCCACATCAGCCATATAATCCATGTAGCCATAGCTGGTCCCAAAAATAATTTTATTTCCCTTTTGAACAAGCTGTTCAAAAGTTCGCTCACAATCAGCCGTCTCCGGAATATTTTCTACAAAAGTGGTTTTTACATTCTTCAAATGAGATTGGAGATACTTTCGTCCTTGATCTTGTGCATAAGTGTATCCGTAATCGCCAACCGGCCCAATATAAACAAAAGCAACTTTTGTTTCATTGCCCGATGATGACGAATCACGACCACAACCTGTTAACACGCCCGCAAAGACAAGTTCTGCACAAACTGCAAAGAGAATCGTTCTCTTCATACTCTTCATTTTCCCTTTTTTCCCCCTTGAATTTACCCAACTAAAAATATAAAAGCATCTTCTCTCTATTGCTTTTATATGGGTAAATACCCTGCATGAAAATAAAAATGCCATAAACCATCAAAAAAATATGGTCATCTTCCCCACATAAGTAATGCACTATGTAGCTTACTGGATTTCCATATACCTTTTACAGCTTATGACAACTTTACGGCTTGCCAATAAAGAGACCTCCTCCTCGCCAATCACTACAATTAGCGTGAAAAAGACCCTTTTCGACATAGAAAGGGCACAAAAGTCCCTTAAAATACCGTCATATTCTCTTTTAAGGATATGCAATCTACTGCACCACTTTATTCAATATTATCCTACGCGTGAAGCATTGTCAAGCACCAAACACTTGGAAATTTAAACGGCTTTACACGTCAAAAGATCTCTTTTCCTTTTCCCTGTTAAGCAGCACTGCTTCCTCTCAGTAAATCATCTATATTTTAACAATTGATCTCCTTATATATTGTACGGCCTGCACATATCCGTTCTATTCTTTGCCCTCTTTGCCAAGAATATTTATACAATTCGGAAAATTCATAAGCAAAGGGAAACTTTTTCTTCTATAGCGTTCGATTTTCGACAATTTTTTAGAACATATAAAACCTATATTTTTAATTCTTTTTATTTTTTTAAAGGCTTCCGTCTCTCACCATAAAACTGGACATATTTGTAATATCAGCACAAGAAACGGCCTCTTATTTTAGAAACATCGCAATTACATAAACAAATTTTTTGTAGAATTAACACAATGTTTTTTGTTTAAATTTCCGAATTATACTTCACTTTACCTTATTTTTTCTTTTCAGTCCCTCTAGCGCTTTTTATGTTCCCATTCTTCTCAAAGCACAAAATATATACCCAAAATGATGCATTTATCTACTAATATACGCTTGCTTGTGGTGTTCATTCTTTCTCTTACAAATGAAAAACAGTATTTTTCCCGTTTGGCAATAATATACTAATTGTATATCGTAAAAAATGAATGTTGATTTTCGAATAATTGCAATATAGGATTTCTGAGCCTCTCGTTGACACGGCGATTCGCCAAAGGTATAATAGAAATCGAACTATATATGAAGGTTTGGAAAATAGGCTGAATGATCCTGTTTGACAGGCTTTTGCAATAGAGGTGTTTTTTACTTTCACTTTTACTGCAAAATGCAACATGATGATAACCATCATGCAATCCAGCCGATTTTCCATTTTGCTGTCCGGATCTATACGAGAAAAGTCAAACTGGCTGAAAGCTGACCTATCTGTATGTGACGGGAGTACCCATGCAATTTAGGCTGTCAGGCTGCTCGTTTTTTACGCTTGCAGAATGTACCTCGAAGCCAGAATGGAGTGTATGATGATTCAAAAGAAAATTAAAAAGGTCTTAGTCGCGAACCGCGGCGAAATCGCCATCCGCATTTTCAGAGCCTGCTATGATATGGGTCTGAAAACCGTGGCTATCTATTCAAAAGAGGATGTTTTTAATCTATTCCGCACTAAAGCAGACGAGGCTTATATGTTGGACCCGACGAAGAGTCCACTTGCCGCGTATTTGGACATTGATTACATTATTGATCTTGCCAAACGCAAAGGTGTAGACGCAATCCATCCAGGATATGGCTTTTTGTCTGAAAA
>DOXU01000248.1 GCA_003518885.1 Oscillospiraceae bacterium | reverse complement strand
CGTGTCCATTTTATTCCAAAAAGATCAAAAAGTAGTGCTCAAGTAAAAGAAAAACAAACACAGAACAAAGGAGAGGTGAACGGTGTCTGGACATCAGATCGAAACACAAATAAGGAAAAAGGAATTTGCGCCGCTTTATTTGTTGTATGGAGAGGAAAGCTATCTTTCTCTTCATTACGCCCGGGCGCTCTTTGCAGCAGCGGTGCCAACCATGCGGGAGTTTAACCAACATCATTTTACCACTGACAATTTTTCTTTGGAGGCATTTGCTGCGGCTATTGAGCATTTGCCCATGATGGCCGAGCGCACTTGCGTGCTCTTGCAAGATCTTGACCCAGACGCGTTTTCTCCTACCGAGTGGAAGACGTATCAAAAACTGCTGAGCACAGCTTCTCCCGATTGTGTGTTGCTTTTGTTATTTGCCCATGTGCCTTATAACCGCAAAAGTGCTCGCTGGAAGGCCCTGATCGCCTTAGCTAAAAAACAGGGGCAAGAAGAGCGATTTTCTATTCCGACCCACCGCGATTTGGAACGGTGGCTTGGCAAATGCGCAAAAGCAGCACAGGCCTCCATTACGGTGGAAGCAGCAGGGGCTTTAATTGAGGCTTGTGCTAGCGACATGGAGCGGATGCGCCTGGAGATAGAAAAGCTGGCGGCTTATGCACCCGATGGCAAGATTGACAAACAGACGGTGGCAGAATTGGTTCCACAGACAGTGGAAAATTCGATTTACGATTTATCTCGCGCGGTCACGGCTGGTCGTTTGCCCGAAGCTTTTCGCATTTTAGACCAATTGGCCGAACAAAAGGAAGAACCAGTTGTCGTATTATCGGCGCTTTCGCAGACATTTGTGGATCTTTATCGAGCGGCGGTTGCGTTAGAAGCAGGAGAAGGCCCAGCGGTATTGGCGGCGGATTTTCCTTACCGTGGAAAAGAATTTAGAATACGCAATGCTTTGCGAGAGTGCAGAGGAACCTCTCCTGTCTACTTAAGACAGGCCCTGGCGCTTTTATTGCAGGCAGATGGGAATTTAAAATCCAATCACACCGACAGTTGGCTTATTTTAGAACGCCTTTGTCTTGCTTTACACCAATTGAAGGCAAGGGGGAACGCAGATTGATTCATATTAAAGAAGCGATCATTGTAGAAGGAAAATATGATAAAATAAAGTTAGCATCTCTTTTAGATGCCGTGATTATTGAAACAAATGGGTTTTCTATTTTTAAAGACAAGCAGAAATTGGCGCTTATTCGTCGACTGGCTGCCAAAAGAGGGGTGCTGGTCATTACGGATAGTGATGCTGCTGGGTTTAAAATCCGGGGGTTTTTAAATGGCGCATTACCCAAAGAACAGGTGCGCCACGCGTATATGCCGGATATTTTTGGGAAAGAAAAACGCAAGGCCATCCCTTCCAAAGAGGGAAAGTTGGGCGTAGAAGGAATTCCACCGGCGGTGATTATGGAAAGCCTAGCTCGTGCAGGCGTTTTGGCCGAAGAAACCGAAAAACCGACACGCAAAATTACCAAGTCCGATTTATTTGCTGATGGATTTTCTGGCGGGGCGAACAGTGCACAAAACCGGCGTGCTTTATTAAGCCGCTTAGACTTGCCCACACGCCTTTCCTCCAATGGCTTATTAGAAATGCTGAATGCAATGTATACGTATGAAGAATACAGGCAAACGGTGGATAAACTAATCAAGGAAGATTCCCCGTCCGTGTGAAGAGGAGAATGCAAGATGAATCAATTAGCAAGGAAGCCAAAATCCGGTCGATGGTTACGCATGGGCAGTCTTTTTGTCCTGCTTGCACTGGTATTGGGCAGTACAACAGCCTGTCAAAGGCAAAAAACAACTGAAAAAACAGCGCAGACAACATCTTCTACCCAAACCGTTTCTTTAAAAATGGGGGAAACGTATTCTTTACCCTCTGCGGGCAAAGATAAAGTTTCCTATTCCAGCAACAACGCTGCCGCTGCAACAGTGAACAGTGAAGGGGTTATCTATGCGATTGCAGACGGCAAAACAAACGTGATCGCGACCCAGGGGCAAACTAAAACAAAATATGCCATTACGGTCCAAGGCGTCCAAACCAATGCGGCTTGGACCAACACCAAGTTGCCGATTTTGATGTACCATTCTATTACCACAGTAAAAGGGAACAACCTATGTGTGCCTACCGCACAATTTGCTGCGCAGATGGCCTGGTTAAAGAGCAACGGGTATACGACTTTGAGCATGGAAGAAGTCTATGCGCATCTTTCAACGCACACGGCCTTGCCCGATAAAGCCGTTGTGGTCACGTTGGATGATGGCTATTTTGACAACTATACCCATGCTTACCCCATCTTAAAACAGAACAAACAAAAGGCAACCGTTTTTATGATTAGTGGGAAAATTGGGACCTCCAATTATATGGTGGCCTCTCAACTAAAAGAAATGAGCCAAAACGGCATAGAAATTCAAGATCACACGGTCTCTCATGGGCATTTAAGCAAGATGAGCTATGCCCAACAAGTGGCTGAATTGCGGAACTCGAAGACCACATTAGAAAAGATTATTGGTCGACCGGTCAATTTTGTGGCCTACCCTTATGGAGATTACGATCAAAACACCCTGCAGGCTACCAAAGAAGTGGGCTACAAGATGGCGTTTAGAGAAAACGGAGGGACAGCCTCGATTACCGATCCTATTTTAGAAGTGCGGCGGTCTTATGTGAGGGCAGCGGATGATTTGGATGCCTTTTCCAAGATTGTACAGGCAAAGTAAGAAATTTTGAAGAGCAAAATGCGTGTCTTGCTTCAAAAGTCCCATTTCAAAGTTTAACGAAACAACAGATAAAATAAGCCCCTGGTCGGTTTCCACCTTTTTTGAAAACGACTGGGGGCTTGCTATTTTTAGTTGAAACTGCGATAATGAAAATATTGCCTAACAAATAATAACCAATAGAAGAACATGGCCTTGTGCTGTCCGATGGTGAAAACCGTTGTGTTTTGCCATGCGTCCAGACAGTGCAAGATCACAGGAGGATACTATAGATGGAAAATATTGCGGCAGTTGTCTTAGCAGCGGGTGAAGGAACCCGGATGCACTCCAATCGTCCTAAAGTTTTGCAGGAAGTGACCTTTAAACCCATGATTGATTGGGTGTTGGATGCTGTAGAGAAAGCGGAAATTCGGAAAATCTGTGTGGTGGCTGGGTTTGCCCACGAACAGCTAGAAGCCCATTTGAACGGTCGGTGCGAGATTGCCATTCAAAAGGAGCAACTGGGAACAGGGCATGCTGTAAAATCTGCCACCGATTTTTTACGAGAGAAAGCCCCACAGGATACCATTGTTTTATGTGGAGATGCTCCTTTTATCTCTGCAGATGATTTGCTTGGTGCCTGTGAAACACACAGAGCACAAGGAAATGCCGTGACCATTCTTTCTGCACGCGTGCATTATCCGCATGGCTATGGGCGGGTTTTACGGGACGGAACCCAAACCGTGCAGCGCATTGTGGAAGAAAAAGACGCGGATGATATGCAACGGCGCATTAATGAAGTCAACTCTGGCGCCTACTGTTTTCGCACAAGCCTATTATTAGAAGCGCTGGATGCCTTACAAAACACGAACGTCCAAAAAGAATATTATCTGACCGATGTGGTGGAAATTTTGACGGAGAACGGCAAAAAAGCAGGAACCTATCTGCTTGCCGATCCGACCGATATGTCCGGTGCCAACGATCGCCGGCAATTAGCGACCTTGAACACGTTGGCGAAAAAACGGATCTTAGAAAAGTTGTATCATATTGGCGTGGAAATTGTGGACGAAGTCGGGGTTGTCATTGGCCCAGAAGTCCGGATTGGCCGAGATACTCGCATTTTGCCCGGCACCATTTTACGGGGAAAAACCACCATTGGGTCAGGCTGCGTGATTGGCCCGAACACCTTATTGGAGGATTGCACAGTAGAGGATGATGCGGTGATCAACGCTTCCCAGGCCAGACAGGTCGAAATTGGCGCTGGTGTGACCATTGGGCCCTTCTGCAACCTGCGTCCAGGGACCAAATTGGCCGACAAGGTCCACGTTGGAGACTTTGTCGAAGTGAAAAACTCGATCGTTGGGCAAGGAACCAAATTACCGCATTTGTCGTATATTGGAGATGCCGATGTGGGGGCAGGGACAAACTTTGGTTGTGGGTGTGTGACTGCCAACTACGACGGCAAAAAGAAATACCGGACAAAAGTGGGCGATCATGCCTTTATTGGCTGTCATACCAATTTGATTGCGCCCGTTACGGTGGGTGACAACGCCTTTACTGCGGCAGGCTCGACCGTGACTAAACCCGTGCCGGATGGCGCTTTAGCGGTGGAAAGAGCTAAACAAACCAATTTGGATGGTTGGGTACGCAGGAAGCATCCAGAGCGGTTTACAGACGAAAAATAAGGCGGCCTAAAAAGTTAGGTTGTTCCGGTGAGCCGACTTGGGGTCAGGCGCACACGTTGGGTGTGCCCTTAAACGCCCGTGGGCCTAAAGAAGTGGCGGGGAAAAGTAGGCGGCAGGACGGTCTTTTCTTGCTCGCTATCCCCGTTGAACTTGTTCTGGTTGGCGGGTGGGTTTGGTCCATTTTCGGCAGGCCTTACCCTGTCCCTTATATAACACTTCCAGCCCACGAGACCCTCCTAGCACCCGGATGCCGCCTTCTGCTCGTAAAAAAAACAAAAGCTACTTGCATCGGATCTAT